>DATNKQ010000419.1:0-18958 GCA_035603315.1 Thermoanaerobaculia bacterium | reverse complement strand
CTTGATGAACGTCGGCCCGAGCTGCTCGAGCTCCGCCGCGAGCTGCTCGGCGTTCGCGGCCTGCCCCTGCTCCTCGCCGGCCTCCAGCCCGTCGCCCTCGAGGCCGCTCCCCTGCCAGAGCTCCGGGCGCACGAAGCGCAGCAGGCGCGAGATCTCCTGGTAGCGCTTCAGGTGGCGGAGCTTGAAGGGAAGCGCGGGCATGGGTCGAGGTGCGGCTGGAGCTTTACCGAGCAACGGACATTGCAGGCGATCGCGAGTCTCTCCGGCGGCGTGGCGATGCAAGCGATGTGCCGGGAGGGTGGATAGGAAATGGCGCGGGTCGGCCCTCCTAATATGGGCATTCCAACCCGGAGCCTCGCGGCGGCCAGGTCGCCGTCGAGTCAGCCGCGGCGCTTGAAGAACTGGACCTCGCGCTCGTGCTGACGGGCCGCTTCGCGGGTGGGGAAGGTCCCCAGGTTCTTCCGCTTGCCCGTTTTCGGGTCCGGCTTCCGCGAGTAGAGGCGATACTCGCCCGACTTGAGCTTGCGGATCATGGCGCCGCTTCCGCCGGCGGCTGCCCGTGCAGTACCCCGGCGATGAGCGGGAAGGTGCTGAGGACTCCGACACCGAGGAGGGTCCAGCCCACGGCCCGACGCGGCTTGCGGTCGAGCCGCTCACCCGCCAGCAGGGCGATGCCGGCACCCAGGGCCGCGCGCGTCGCGGCGATCATGCCCAAGCGGGGCAGCGTGATGGTTTTCGAGGTCATCGGCAGCTCCTTTCGATCGGTCGGCGGGGAGCGCAAGCTCCCGCGTCTTCTATCTAAAGGAAGGCAATCGACGTGCCACCTTGGCTGGGCATTCTCGCGACCGATTACGCCACCTCGCGGCCGGGCGCCGGGCGGCAAGTTTGGGCGGAAGGCCGTCGATGCTCACCGCGTGCTGGCTGGTGACGGGAAGCTCTACGTAGCCGTTGTCGAGCGACCCTCGGCGCAGCAGGCGAGGGTGTCTAAGAGGAGCTTCACGCTCCGCTCCCGAACAGGGCCGCGATCTCGATGCCGACGATGTGCTCAGCCACCATGGGGTAGGGCATCCCGAGGCGGCCCGCGGTTTGTCCCGTCTCGCAGATCGCCCGCACCGCTACTTGTAAAGACGCTCTTTACGAAAGGTAAGGCGCGGGATGAAAAGCCGTTGGATCCTCGGCGTTGCGGTGCTCGGTCTCATGGTTCCTCTGTGGACGGCCCAGGCGGCTGATCTCGGAAACATCTCCGCCAGGGACGAAAAAAAGCCAGGCGACAAACGAAAAGGCGAAGAGGAAGAGATCCGCAAGCGCGAGGAGTGGTTCGCTCACCAGCGCGGCCTCGAGGTGACCTACCGGCCGGGAGAGCTGCGGAAGCGGGCCGTGGAGGAGCTGCGCCTCTCGCTCTCCAGGCAGCTGAGCCAGCTCGTCGGCTTCTCGTGGCAACCCCTCGGGCCGTCGCCGATGAACATGATGAGCTGGTTGATGGGCCGGGTGGCGGGCCGCGTCTCTTCTCTCGCCATCGACCCCGCGACCGAGCAGACGATCTACCTGGGAACAGCATCGGGCGGGCTGTGGAAGAGCGTCGACGGCGGCTCGTTCTGGAGCCCGCTGTTCGACGCCGTCGGCACCGAGACGATCGGCTCGGTGGCGGTTGACCCCAACAACTCGAATGTGGTCTGGGTGGGGACGGGGGAGCAGGTCGTCCCGCCGTCGAGAGTGCGATAGAGCGCGCCCGTCGTTCCCGAGGTCTGGACGAGAGCGTAGAGGACGGAGCGGTTGGTCGGCGCCATGGCCAGGCGAAGGTAGGAGTAAGAGCCGGCCGTGATGCCGTTGGTGAGCTTGGTCCAGGTGGCGCCGGTGTCGGTCGACTTGAAAACACCGCAGTCCGGGGTGTTGCTGCCACCGATCGAGGCGTAGACCGTGCTGGGGATCGCGGGATCGAAGGCGATGTCGTTGGGCTGGCCGTTGAGCACCAGGCTCCAGGTGGCGCCGCCGTCGGTCGAGCGCCGGAGGCCGGCTCCCGACAGGCTGCCCGACGAGCAGTAGCCGGGTCCGCCGGCGAGCACGAGGTTCGAGTTGCCGGGCTGGACGGCGACGGCGGTGACGTTCGACAGCCCCAGCGCCGTCCCGCCCGAGCCGTTGCTCGGCTGGAAGCTGGCGCCGGCGTCGCCGGAGCGGAAGAGGCCCATGCCGAAGTAGTCGAAGCAGCCCTCCCCCTGTTGACGGGCTCGACCTATCTCTACCGCACCAGCGCGCGCAGCACCATCTCCTGGTCGCTCATCTCGGGCGCGCTAGCGGGCACGCTCTCGGCCATCGGCAATACGCCGACGAGCGGCGGCACCGTCTACGCCGGATTCAGCGACGGCCGCATCTTCCGCAGCGACGACGCCGTCATCTCGCCGGTGACCTGGACCGACGTCACCGGCAGCATCCCCGCCGGGGTCATCTCGGACCTCGCCGTCGATCCCGCCATCCGGCTGCGGGTCTTCGCCACCCGCAGCGCCTTCGGCGGCAATAAGCTCTACCGCTCGACCACCGGCGGCACCACCTGGTCGGCAGTGGGCAACGGCCTGCCCGACGTCCCCGCCAACTCGGTGGCCATCGACCCGGTCAACCGGCAGCGCATCTTCGTCGCCACCGACGTCGGCGTCTACGTCAGCAATGGCGACAACTTCGTGCCGCAGATGTCCGGCCTGCCTCAGGGCACGGTGGTGACGGACCTCGAGGTCGACGACGCGCCGCACGTCCTCACCGCCGGGACCTAGCTGCAGCTCGATCGCCGTGAGCGGCTCGACGTTCTGCGTCAACCCGGCGGACTTCAACAACGGCTGGGCGAGCTGTTACCAGATCTGCGGCACCCAGCCGGTGGGGAACTGCATTCCCTCCGGCGGGGTGGACGACATCAACTCCAACACGTCCTGCTGCAGCGGCGCATCCGTTCCGGGGAGCGCCTGGTGTCTCAATCCCGCGGACTGGAACAACGGCTGGAAGACCTGCATCCAGATCTGCCAATAGCAGGCCGCGCCCGGGGCTTTCGACCCCGGGCGTCCCTCCTCACCGCACCAGCCTGCGCCGATTCTGGCAGCGGCGCTTTATGGTAGCCTCCGGCCTCTCGCCAATCTCGTAGTGGACGGACTCCCGTGAGACGGCCTCCTGTGGGAAGCAGCGCAAGTGAGCATGAACCATGATCCCCGTCCTCGACGGCAGGCGGTCTGCACCCGCCGCTCAGCCCGCGGCCCAGGCCCGCGGCTGCGGCCCGGTTTCCGGCTCGGCGCCCGGTGAGGAGCGTGGGCTGGCTCAAGGTTTCTGGCGCGGCCGGCGCGAGCTGCGGGCGAGCCTGCTCATCGGACTCTGCTGTCTGCTGGTCTACAACGCCAACCGGCGGGCGATCAGCGCCGGCGACGCCTTCCCGGCGCGCTACCTGCCGTTCGCGATCTGGCGGTACCACAGCGTCCTTCTCGATCCGATCGCGGCGCTCACCGCCCAGGGGCGAGACCATACGGCGTTCTGGATGGTGCATGTGCCCGGCGGCCATATCATCTCGCTGTACCCCGTGGTGCTGCCGGTGCTCATCGCGCCGCTCTACCTCCCCGCGGCCGGTTACCTGCACCTGCGGGGTTGGACGGATGGGCGGCTGGATCACATGGCGAGGGTCATGGAGAAGCTCTCCGCCTCACTCGTGGCGGCGCTTTCAGCGTCGCTCCTCTACCTGCTGCTGCGGCGCCGGGCGACGGCGCCGGTCGCACTGCTGCTCACCTTGGCGTATGCCTTCGGCACCACCACCTGGGTGATCAGCAGCCAGGCTCTGTGGCAGCACGGGATGGCTGAGCTGCTGGTGATCGGCGTCCTGCTGCTCCTCACCGCGCCGTGCACCGCGCCGCGGGCGCTTGCGGCGGGGTTGCTGTGCGGGCTCATCGCCGGCAACCGCCCTCCGGATGTCGTCCTCGCGGCGGCGCTGGGCGCTTACGGGCTGTTCTGGGCCGGCCGCCGGGCGGCGCTGCTCGCCGCGGCGGCGCTGCCGGCGGCCCTGGTGCTGCTCTACAACCTCGGCGTGGCCGACAACCTCGCCGGCGGTTACGGGCGGGCTGGCAATGCCAGCTTCTTCCAGCACGACCTGCTTTCCGGCCTCGGCGGATTGCTGTTCAGCCCGACGCGGGGGCTGTTTGTCTTCTCACCCTTCCTGCTCTTCCTCGTCTTCCTCCCCATCGCCTGGCGGCACCTGCCGCGCGGTATTGGCAAGCGCGACGAGCGCGGCCTCAGCCTGGCGATAAGCGCCGGCGTCGTCCTCCAGGTCTTGCTCTATGCCATGACCGACTGGCGGGCCGGCATCTCCTGGGGGCCGCGCTTCCTGACCGACCTCCTGCCGCTGCTCGTGTGGATGCTGGTGCCGGTGGTCGCCGCACTGCGCGGCCTCGGCCGGGTGTGCTTCCTGCTTGCGGTCGGCGCCGCGGTCGCCATCGAAGCCATCGGCGCCTTCTGGTACACCGGCGCGACCGACAGCGCGATCTTCGCCGTTGCCAGCGGTCCTCACCAGCTGCGGGCCGCGTGGGACTGGCGGAACGCACCGTTCGTCGCTTCCTTCCAGCAGGGTCTCGCGCCGGCGGAGCTGCCGATCGAGATGCGCGGCAATATCGACGCCATTGACGCCATCGAGGCCGGCGGCCGCGCGACCTCCGCTGTCACCGCCGGCCAGGAGGTCGTCGCCGCCGGCTGGGCGCTGGCCGGCCACAGAACGCCCTGGCAGGTGGCAGTCGCCATCGACGGCCGGCAGACGGTCGCCTCCCGCACCTTCTTCGACCGGCCCGACGTCCGCAGTACGCTGCACGAGGCGAGCCCCGCCGGCTGGCGCATCCCGCTCGGCACGGCCAGCCTGGCTCCCGGCGAGCACCATCTGGCCGCCCTCGCCTGGGCCTCCCAAAACGGAGAGGGATATTACCTGGCGGAGCGCAAGCTGACCGTGCGGACGGCACCGGCCGACGAAGACCTCGACGACGGCGTGAGGACGGCAGCGGCGCGGCTTCGTGCGCACCAGCAGGTGCCGGGTTACTGGCTCACCGCCTACACGACCGCGGCGCACTTCCAGGAGCCGCGCCAGGAGATGAACACCTTCCTCACCGCTTTCCTCCTCGACCTGCTCGATCCGCTGGCGGCCACCGGCCGTCTCGGCGACAGCTTGCAGCGCGCCCGCCAGCACCTCACCGGCCAGATCGAGGCCGGCGGACTGGTGCGCTACCATGGCCGCCCAGACGCTCCTGGCATCGGCACCCTGGGGTGCGCTATCACACCGGATGCCGACGACACGGCGCTCGTCTGGAGGCTCGCTCCCGGCCACGACCGCCGGCGGCTGCCGGCAGCTTTGGCGGCCATCAACCGATATCGCACCCGCGAGGGCCTCTACCGCACCTGGCTCGCGCCACGTGAGGCCTACCAGTGTCTCGACCCGGGCAGCGATCCGAATCCTGCCGACATCGGCATCCAGATGCACCTGCTGCTGCTGCTGGCCAAGGTGCAGCCGCCGGCCGGCCGTGCGCTCTGCGCAGCTCTCCGCCAAGTTGTCGACCAGGATCGGGTCTGGGTCTACTATCGAATGGCGCCGCTGGTCCCGATCCTGCGCCTCCCTGACCTCCAGCGCGTCGGCTGCGAGCTGGAGCTGCCCGAGCCACGGATGCGGACGCCGGTGCCAGGCCAGGAGATCTGGGTGTCCCTCGTCCGGCTACTGGGGCGGGCGCTGACCCCCGAAGGTCCACCGCCCGACGCGGCAGAGCTCCAGGCGGTGCTGCGCCAGCTTGCCAAAGAGGACTTTGCCCTTTTGCGAAAGAATCCGCCGCTCCTCTACCACAACGATCTCACCGCGACGACCCCTAGATACTACTGGTCGGAGGACGTCGGCTATGCGCTCTGGCTAAGGCTCGCTTACGAACATGCGCACCTCCGGCACCCCCATCCGAACGGCTAACGCTTCCGCGGTGTTCGCGCCTGCCGTGCCGGCTGCCACCTCGACCGGAGGCCGCCTTGGCGAGCCCCTTCGCCGCTACTTGCCCTGCCTGCGCCTGCCAGAGATCCTCGTTCTCCAGGGCTCGCCGCTCCTCGGCGCCGCCTTCGCGATCCGCCACCCGGCGGCGGAGAACGTGGGGCCGCTGGCGATGCTCACCGTCGCCAACGTCTGCCTGATGGCGCACATCTTCATGCTCAACGACTGGTCCGGCCTGACCGCCGACCTCACCGACCCCAACAAGGCCGCCAGCGTCTTCACGGCTCGAGGTGTAGGCCGCAAGGAGATCGGCGTTCTGGCGGCCGGCTTGCTGGTCCTGAGTCTCCTCCTCTTCAGCCGCCTCGGCCCCAGCACTCTCGGGCTGTCACTGGCAATCGCTACCCTGAGCGCCCTCTACTCCCTACCCCACTTCAATTGGAAGAGCAGACCGCTCCTCAACTCAGCGGCCCACCTGGCCGGCGGCGCCCTCCACTTCCTCCTCGGCTACTCCCTAGGGAACGCCATCGACCGTCGCGGCCTCGTCACTGCCACCTTCTTCGCCCTGACCTTCGCCGCCGGCCACCTGACCCAAGAGGTCCGCGACCACCAAGGCGACGTCCTCAACGCCATCAGGACGAACGCGGTGATCTTCGGCCACCGCCGCACCTTCGCCGCCAGCCTGGCCCTCTTCACCCTAGCCTACGCCCTCCTTCTCCTCCTAGCCCTCCAGGGCATCCTCCCCCGTCCCCTGGCAGCCCTCATCGCCCTCTACCCCGTTCACCTACGCTGGTCGCTCAAGACTTTGGCCGCGGGCCTCACCTACGCGAGCATCCGCCGCCTGCAAGCACGTTACCGCGCGCTCTACGCCATCATCGGGCTGGCCATGGTGGCAGCCCTATGGTTTGACTGAAAATCACGCCAGGCGGCGCTCCCGCTGGGTATCCCACTGGGTATGATGATGCCGTGCGGGAGAAGCGGCGATGAGCAAGGGACGACTGGAAGCGTTCAGCGACGGCGTGATCGCCATCCTCATTACCATCATGGTGCTCGAGCTCAAGGTGCCGCGCGGCGCCGACCTCGCGGCGCTCTCCGCCTTCCTCCCCCTCCTCTGCATCTACGTCCTGAGCTTCGTCTTCCTGGGGATCTACTGGAACAACCACCATCACCTCTTCCAGGCGGTCAAACGGGTCGACGGACGCGTCCTCTGGGCGAACCTGCACCTGCTCTTCTGGCTTTCTCTCGTCCCCTTCGTCACCGCCTGGATGGGGGAGCACCCCGCGGCGCCCGTGCCGGTCGCCGTCTACGGCGCCGTCCTCCTCCTCGCCGGCGGCGCCTACTTCATCCTCGCCCGCGTGCTCGTCGCGCTCCACGGCAGGGAGTCGACCCTGGCCCGGGCGATCGGCGAGGACAGGAAGGGCCTCGTCTCGATCGTCCTCTATGCCGCCGCCGTCGGCCTCGCCTTCGTGCGGCCGGGCCTCGCCCTCGCTCTCTACGTGGTCGTCGCCGTGATCTGGCTCGTTCCCGACCGCCGGATCGAGAGGATCCTCACCTCGACCGGCGAGTGAGCGCGGGCCAGGGGCGGTTCCGTCGGCGGATGGATGGGGTAGATCCTGTAGACTGCCCCGCCAGGAGCGCCGCCTCATCCGCCCTCAGCGCGGCGCTCTCTCCTGAAGACGCCGACCATGAAGATCGTCCACACGAGCGACTGGCATGTGGGCCGCCGATGGAAGGGGATCCAGCGCCTCGACGAGCTGGAGGCTGTGCTGGAACATCTCGCGGCCTTCATCGAAGAGCAATCCATCGACCTCGTCCTCCACACCGGGGATGTCTTCGAAAGCCGAAACCCACCTGCGGAGGCGGAGCAGCTCGTGAATCGGTTCCTGGTCCGCGTGGGTCGAGCCGGAGCGCAGATGCTCGTCATCGCCGGCAACCACGACGATCCGCTCCGGCTGGACGCCCGTTCGTTGCTCACCGAGTTCGTCAACGTACAAATCATCGGCCGCCCGCGCCCCGCCTCTCAGGGAGGGACCCGGACCATCGAGACCCGTCGTGGAGAGACGGCCGTCGTCGCGGCGCTTCCGTTCGCCTCTCCCGGAGCCTGGGTGTCGGCGCTGGACCTCGCCGGCGAGGAGGCGAGCGCCCGGAGAGAATATGCCCAAATGTTCGAGCGCGCCGTCCAGGATCTCTGCGGCGCCTTTCGGCAAGACGCCGTCAACCTCCTCATGGCTCATACGCATCTCGAGGGAGCCATCTTCGGCGACTCCGAGCGCCGCGTCCACATCTCAGAGGATTGGGCCGCCGCGCCGGAATCTCTGCCGTCCACGGCGAGCTACATCGCTCTCGGACACCTCCACAAGCCGCAGAAGATCGATGGACCGGTGCCCGCCTACTATGCGGGATCGCTTCTCCAGATGGACTTCGGCGAGGCCGGGGAGGAAAAAACCTTTATCGTCGTCACGGCGTCCCCCGGTAAGCCCGCGAATCCCTCCGATATCGAGCATATTCCCTACGAGGGGGGGCTGCCGCTCGTCGATCTTCGCGCTTCGCTCGCGGAGATCGAGGAGTCCGCGGACAACTATCGAACGGGTTGGTTGCGTGTGACCGTCCCCTTGACGGAGAAGGATCCCGATCTCAATCGAAAGGTTCGCGAGCTGCTCCCCAATGCGCTCGTCGTGCGCGCCGATCTCCCCGAGGCCGAGGAGCCGGCTGACTTCCGTCTGGAGACCGGGGCTCCGCCGGTGGGACACTACTGCGCTTACCATCTTCGCGAGCACCAGCACGAAGCGGACCCGGCCGTTCTGGAAACCTTTCAGGACCTCTACGACCAGGCCACCGTGGAGGACTGAGAGCTGCGTCCCGTCCATCTCACCATCGAGGGTCTCGCGTGCTTCAAGGAGAAGCAGGAGATCGACTTCCGCACGCTCGAATTGTTTGCCATCTCGGGGCCGACGGGAGCCGGCAAGTCGACTCTGTTGGACGCCATCATCTTTGCGCTCTATGGCGAGATTCCCCGGGTCAACACCTACAATCGGACCGAGATGATCTCGGCGTCCAAGGACCGGGTCAGCGTGATACTGGATTTCGAGGTCGGTCCGAGCCGCTATCGCATCGCACGGACCCTGCGCCGCAATGGCGCTCATATGGTTCGCTTGGAGGAGCACGACGGAAGCGAGTCCTTCAAGAATCTGGCGGACCAGGTTCGTACCGCATCCGATCAGGTGGTTCAGATCCTGGGGCTTGGAGCACCCGCGTTCCTGCAAGCCGTGGTTCTGCCGCAAGGCGAGTTCGCCAGGTTTCTCAAAGCGCAACCGAGAGACCGGCGCAGCATGCTGCGGACGCTTCTTCGGCTCGACGTCTACGAACGGATGCGTGAACAGGCTCAGCGTCTGGCGGCTGCCAAAAAGGGCACTGTCGATTCGCTTCAGAAGCTTCTCGCGGACGAGTACGCAGACGTCGATGAGGCCGCTCTAGCGGCGCTGGAGACCGAGCACGCGTGGATCATCCAGTCGCTCGCAGCGGCGCGGGAAAAACGGGACATCACCCAGGCCACGCTCGCCCGGTGGCGCAGCCAGCACGCGAAGACTCGGGAGCTGCGACAGGTCGAAGAAAGGCGAGCCGCTCTGCAGAAGCAGGCCGAACAAGTGATCCATGATCAGGCGAGAATCGAGGCGGCGGCGCGTGCGGCGCCCCTGTTGCCTTTGCTCACTGAAACTGCCCGAGCCTCCGCCTCCGCGAAAACGGCGACGAAGGCGGCTGACGAAGCCAAGGCCCGCCAGGCCTCCGCACAGAAGGATTGGAAGAAGAAGTCCGGCGCGCTCCAATCGGCGAAGAAAGCCGCCGCGGCGATCAAGACGATCCGTGAGCAGATGGCTCGCCTCCACCAAGTGTTCGGACGTCTTCCTGAACGAGAGCAGCTCAAAGCGACCCTCGAGCGGCAGACGCAGGGGTTCAAGGCTCTCAAGGATGCGCTGTCCTCGCTCGCTGCGACGGTTGAAGCGGCGAAGGCCTTGCAAGCGCAAGAACAGACAACCGTCGATGTTGCCCGGCAAGCCGCGGAGACCTCCGGCTATGACCCGGAGCTGGACGCGTTGCTGGAGAGCACGCGAGACCGGGCCGTCGCGCTTGGCGCCGCGCGTAGGAGCGCGGCGGAGAGCCTGGCTGAGCTCGTCCGGAAGCGCCACGCGTTGGAAGAGCAGGCCGGGACGATCAAGCTGCTCAAGAAGGAGGCCGCGTCTGCCAGGAGGTCCGCGGAGAAGGCACAGCGCCGCTTCGAGGCGGCCGAGGAGGCGCTCCATCGCGCGATCAACCTGAACGAGGCCAATCACCTCCGCCAAGGGTTGGTTCCCGGCCAACCCTGCCCGGTGTGCGAGCAGATCGTGGACACACCGCCTCCTGCCCATCTGGCGCCCGAAGTCGAAGCGGCCAGGGCGGCGCTCCAAGACGCACGGGAAAAGCAAAAGGAAGGCGACGCGCTCACCCGGCAGCACGAGGCTGCGCTCGCGGGCGAACAGGCGAGGCTCCATGCCGCCCGACAGAGTCTCACCGAGCTGGAGTCGCGCTGCGCCGAGCTGCAAGCCGACGTGGCCGCTGGCGAGGAAGCGATCCATCGAACGCTCGGCGACCGCGCTCCAGAAGGTGATGTCCCGTCTGAGATCATCGAGGTGTGGATCGAGAGACAAATCACGGCCGTCGCCAGGAGCCGCAAAGCGAATGAAGAAGCGAAGGCGCGATTGGCGACGGCTGAACGGACCCTGGAGAGGGCCAAGGCCGCGGAGGCCGCCGCGCGGGACAGACTCGGCGCCGGGGAGGCGGCGCTGAAACGGTTGGAGGAGGAGCGCAGCGCGAGCCGGCGACGGCTCACGACGGTGCAGGACGAGATCCGTGCCGTCACCGAGTCGGACGACCCGGCTGCCGAGGCTGCGGCTTTGGAGGAGCAGATCCGGCAGCTCGAATCCAACCTCAAGGCGGCCACCGAAGAGGCGTCAACCTCCCAGAACCGGCTGGTGACCGCAAAGGAAGCCCAGCGGCTCACAGCCGAAGCTGCCGCAGCGGCTCTTCGGGACGCCGCCGAGAGAGCGGAGAGCCGGGACGCGGAGATTGCTCGGGCCGGCTTTGACGACGAGGCCGCCGTCCGGGAGGCTCTCCTCGACCTGGCCACCGCCACCCGGCTCCAGGAACAGGTCCAGAGGCATGCGCAAGACCTCCACGCCGCCGAAGAGCGTGTCGCCACGCTCAGAGCCGAGCTGGGGGATGAGCGAGTCTCCGACCAGCAGTTGACTGCCGTCGAGAAGCTCGCAGCGGACGTCACCGCCGAAGTGGAGACCGCGCTCGGCCAGGAAAAGAGACTGGAGGAGCAGATCGGGCGCATGAAGCAGCGGCTCGAACGCTCCCAAGAGCTGCGCGAGAAGCTGGACGTCGAGGAGGCGGCTCTGCGGGTCTACGACCTCCTGGCCGGCGACCTGCGCAGCGACAAGTTCCAGGCGTACGTCCTTCAGGAGGTGTTCACGGAGCTCGTCCAGGGCGCCTCGGTCCGCCTGCTGAAGTTGACCGGGGAGCGGTACTCCCTGCAGTTCCACGACGAGGAGATCAGGGTCGTCGATCACGACAACGCGGACGAGACGCGGATCAGCGACACGTTGAGCGGAGGCGAGACCTTCCTGACCTCGCTGGCTCTCGCCTTGGAGCTCAGCGACCAGGTTCAGCGTGCCGTCGGCGCGGTGAATCTCGACAGCCTGTTCATCGACGAGGGTTTTGGCACCCTCGATCCAGACACTCTCGCGCTGGTCTCCGAGACCCTCCAAGGGCTGCGGGTCGGTGGCCGGATGGTCGGCATCATCACCCATATCCCGGAGCTGCGAGACGAATTCGCCCAGCAGGTGATCGTGACCAAGCGCCAGGGCTTCTCAACCGTCGAGGTCCGCGGGTTGGCGGAAGCGGCGTGATTCGCTCCACGAGCTAGGCGACTGGGGCGTCGACGCAGCGCTGCAGCAGGCGAGCGTCTCCGAGTCGCTCCGCGTATGCAGCGAAGGCGGGGGTGGGGCCGCGCCAACGTAGCTCCTCGACATCGCGGAAGAGGGGCGCGTCGGTCCGGAGCGTCGCCAAGTCCTTGAACCGCAGCGCCAGATCGCGGTCCCGCAAGACATCGGGAGGGAAGCTCTCGAGGATGCCGTAGCGGTTGAGGAGCCGTGCCGCCGTCTTGGGACCGATTCCAGGAATGCCTGGATAACCATCTGCGGCGTCGCCGACGAGAGCAAGAAAATCGGGGATCAGAACGGGCGCGACCCCGAACTTCTCGCGGACTCCTTCCGCGGTGAGGATCTTGTTCCCTCGGCGGTCGACCTGCACCACCCGGTCATCGCGGACGCACTGCGCCAAGTCCTTGTCAGGTGTCCAGATGCAGACCTTCTGTGCTCTTTCGTCGGCGGCGGCGATGCGGGCGGCAGAGGCGAGCGCGTCGTCCGCCTCGAGCTCGACCATGGGCCAGACGGCGATGCCCATGGCGGCGAGAGCCTCTTCCAGCGGGTGGAACTGCGCGAGGAGCGCGCGCTCGACTCCCTGCGCTGTCTTGTAGCCGGGCCAGAGACGGTTCCGGAAGGACTCGATGACGTGGTCGGTCGCCACGCCGAGGTGCGTCGCCCCCTTCTCGATCATCTCCAGCACCGTATGCAGCACGCCGGTCACGGCCCCGAACGGCGCATGCTTCCCCTGGTCGAAGCGGCGCCGGCCGTAGTAGTGGCGGAACAGCTCGTACGTGCCGTCGAGGCAATGAACCATCATGGCATCCGAGGCGCGGCTCAGATCGGCGTCGGATAGGCGGTCTCGCCGTGAAGGGCGCTGTCGAGGCCCGCGGCCTCGTCCTCGGCGCCTACCCGGACCGGCGTGATCTTGTCGATCAGCCAGAGCATCCCCAGCGTGAAGGTGAACGCCCAGAGCGACGAGATCGCCACCGCGCCGAGCTCGACGAGGAAGAAGCGCGGGTTCCCGCGCAAGAGCCCGTCGACGCCCGCGGGGTTGAAGACGGTGGTCGCGAAGACGCCGCAGAGGACGATGCCCAGGAAGCCGCCGACTCCATGGACGCCCCAGACGTCCAGCGCGTCGTCCCAGCCCATTCTGTTCTTGAGCGCCACGGCGTAGAAGCAGACGCCGCCGGCAATGAAGCCGATCAGGCAGGCGGCCGCCGGCGAGACGTAGCCGGCGGCGGGGGTGATGGTGGCGAGGCCGGCCACGGCGCCGGTCAGCAGGCCGAGGAAGCGGGGCCGCTTGCCCGTCAGCCAGTCGATGCCGAGCCAGGCGATCGCCGCGAAGCTGGCGGCGAGATCGGTGTTGAGGAAGGCGACGGCGGTGACCGAGTCGACGCGAAACTCGCTGCCGGCGTTGAAGCCGTACCAGCCGAACCACAGGAGACCGGTGCCGAGCGCGACGAGCGGAATGGAGTGCGGCTCACGATCCTCCACCCGGCGCTTGCCGACGAAGAGGACCGACGCCAGCGCCGCGATGCCCGCGATGTTGTGCACCACGATGCCGCCGGCGAAGTCGAGGACTCCCCACCGCGCCAACAGCCCTCCGCCCCAGACCATGTGGACGAACGGGAAGTAGACGAGGAGCAGCCAGCCGGTCAAAAAGAGCGTGTAGGCCTTGAACGTCACCCGGTTGGTGAACGCGCCGGTAATTAGGGCCGGCGTGATGATCGCGAACATCATCTGGTAGGCGCAGAAGACGAACATCGGGATCGTCGAATTGATCGGCGAGGGCGTGTCGAGGGTGATGCCGCGCAGGAACATCCAATGGAAGTTGCCGATCACGCCGCCCAAGTCGGTGCCGCTCTTGAGATCGCCGCTGAAGCACATCGAGAAGCCGCACACCCACCACAGCACCGTCGTCCAGCCCATCGAGACGAAGCTCTGGATCATGATGGCGAGGACGTTCTTGCGGCCGACGAGGCCGCCGTAGAAGAACGCGAGGCCGGGCGTCATCAGCATGACGAGACTGCTGCACAGCAGCATGAAGGCGGTGTTCCCCGTGTCGAGCGCCAGGTGTGGCATCGGATTTTCCCTCCGCAGACGGCTCGTTTGGACTCGCGATTCGGCTGAACCTACATCAATTCCGATGCGCCGCCTACCGGCGGTGCCGCCAACGGCCTGTTTCGGGCCGCAGCCGTCCCCTACGCGAGCGTGAGTGCCACGAGCTTCGCGATCGGTCCGTTGAGCACGTCGAGATCCACGGTGCCGGTGACGCCCGACACGGTGCCGCTCTCGCTTTGCTGCCAGATCAGCCACGTGCTCCATCCCTCCGGCAGGGTGGGCTGGGCGACGTCGTATTCGGCGATCCAGAGCGGGTAGGCGGCGAGGCTCGCGGGGATCTCGTACTCGTCGGCGAAGGTGGGATCGACATAGAGGAAAGGCTGCACCCCGGTGGCGGCGGCGACGGTCTGGAGCCAGGTCTCGACCCCCTCCCATAGGGCCATGGCGCTGCTGGCGGCGGTTTCGACGTCGAGGGCCGGCGGCAGGTCGCCGGCCGCCAGCTGGACGGTCTGCAGGAAGAACTGGGCCTGCTGGGCGGCGTCGTCCGCGGGCTCGAAGAAGTGGTAGGCGCCGCGCAGGAGCCCCGCGGCCTTCATCGCCGGCCGGTTGTCGGCGAACTGGGGATCCGTCCAGGTGAGGCCGTCCGTGGCCTTGGCGAAGGCGAACTCGATGCCGGCCTGGCGGACCTCCGGCCAGTTCACCGTCCCCTGGTAGTGGCTGACGTCGATGCCCTGCGCGTTGCCGTTGGACATGTCGCTCCCTCTCCGGGCCCGGCAGGGGCCCTGGCGTTCTCCAGAATGCCGAAATTTCGCCAATGATACCGCCAGTCGCCGGTGCCCCGCTCGCCTCGGCGGCCGCCCCGTCCGTCTTTCTTGACCTCCTGCCGGTGCCATGGGATATTGACCGCCATCCGAGACAAGAGCGACACGCACGCGGCCGAAACAGTTGCGAAAGGTCTCAACATGATGGCGGCGTCATGCCGGTAGGGCCGGGCGCGGCTGCGGCCGCTGCGGTCGAGGAGGAGCCCCCGGCGGCGGCACCCTTTCTTCTCTCGCCCGCGGGCCACCGGGTCCGCGAGCGCCAGGCGTGGGACCGGACGGCCTCGCGGGTGGGAGATTTCTCCCGCGCCCGCAGCACCCAGTACTACCGCCGCTGCGAGATCGCGTTGATCGAGCGCTGGCTCGGTCCCCTGGCGGGTCGGCGGGTGCTCAAGCTCGACCTCTGGAACGAGGCCTACAACACCCGCATCCTCCACTGGATGGCCGGTCAGGGCGCCGACGTGGCGGCGCTCGACGGCAGCGGCGTCGTGGCGGCGCGGGCGCGCGCCAATACGCGGGCCGCCGGCCTCAGCCTGGGCCTCTTGCGCGCCGACATCCGCGAGCTGCCGTTCGCCGAGGCGAGCTTCGATCTCGCCTATACCATGGGCACGATCGAGCACATCGCGGAATACCGCCAGGCCCTGCGGGAGCTCCACCGCGTGCTGCGTCCGGGCGGGCGCGCCATCGTCGGCGTGCCGCATCGCTGGAACCTCTTCCTGCGCCCGCTGCTGGTCACCGTCCTCGAGGCCTTCGACGCCTACCCTTACGCGCCGGAGAAATCGTTCGGCGCCTCCGAGCTGCGCCGAGATCTGAGGAGTGCCGGCTTCCGGGTCCTCGACCGCGGCGGATTGCTCATCACCCCGGGCCCCCTGCGCATGCTCGACGTGCTCCTGCACACTCGCGGCAGCGCTCTCGAGCGCCTCACCGGCAGGCTGGTCGCTCCCTTCGAGGCCCTGGAGCGGCGCTGGGCGTGGACCGGCCGCTTCGGCTATCTCCTGGCGATGCAGGTCGAGAAGGCCGGCTGAATCCGCGGAAGGGTGATGCCGCTCGCCGGATTCGCTCTCTCGCACCGCGCCTTCGCCGCGCTGGAACCGGTCTGGGAGATCCTCGCGTTCCGCCGGCGATTTCTGTTGTCGTACCTGCTGTGGCCGTTGGCCTACCCGGCGGCATGGCTCTGGCGCCGCACCTGGCTGCGCTCCACCCGCGTGATCGCGGTGACCGGCTCGTTCGGCAAGACCAGCGCCGCGGCCGCCGCGGCCGCCGCGGTGGGCGCGACCTTCGACGTCGACGGCGCCAACTACGGCAGCTTTCTCGCCGCGGCCCTCCTGCGTCACCGGCCGCGCCGCCGCCCTCTCGTGATCGAGGCCGGCATCTCCCGGCGCGGCCAGATGCGCGGCTACGCGCGGCTGCTGCGCCCCGACGTCGTCGTGCTGACCGCCGTCGGCACCGAGCACATGCAACGGCTCGGCAACCTCGAAGCGATCGCCGCCGAGAAGGCCCGCCTGGTCCAGGAGCTGGGGCCGGCAGGGCTGCTGATCGTCAACGGCGACGACGAGCGCTGCCGGGCGATCGGGGCGCGGGCGGCCGGGCGCGTCGTGCGGGTGGGCTTCACCGCGGATTGCGACTGGCGGATCGAGGAGGCAGCCGGCGACTGGCCCCGCGGCACCCGCCTGCGCCTCGCCGGCCCGGACGGCCGCCTCGAGATCGCCAGCCGTTGGATCGGCAGGGACCTGGCGCGCTGCACGGCCTTGGGCGCCGCCGTCGGGCTGGCCACGGGCGTCGCGCCGGAAGTTGTCGGCGCGCGCCTGGCGGACGTTCCGCCCGCGCCCTGGCGGCTCGAGCCGATGCTGCTCCCCGGCGGCGCCTGGCTGCTGTGCGACGCTTGGAAGTCGACCTGGCCAACCGTCAAGGGCGCCCTCCGCGAGCTGGGCAGTCTCGCCGGCTGGCGGCGGGTGGCGGTGTTGGGGGACGTCGAGGAGTTGCTGGGGTCGCAGATCGCCGCCTATCGGGAGTATGGGCGCCTGGCGGCGGCGGCCGCCCATCGGATTCTGTATGTCGGCACCGAGACCGGCTTTCGGCGCCTCCAAGAGGGTGTGCGGCGGGCCAGGATCGCGGCGGCGCCGGCGACGCCGGTCGAGCTCTGCCGCGATTGGCGGCAGGCCGCCGAGGCGCTGCGCGGCGAGCTCGCGCCCGGCACGGCGATCCTCCTGAAGGGGCGTCAGAGGCAGAAGCTGGGGCGGGTGGCCATCCTGCTGCGCGGCGGCGCGGTCGGCTGCGCGCTGCGGGTCTGTCCGGCGCGCGGCCTGCGCTGCGAGCTCTGTCCACGGCTGAGTTGAGCTGGGAGGAAAGAGAGCATGACGCGAATCCGCTTGGCGTTGCTGCGCGGCGTCTGCCAGCTGCCGGCGTACGTGGCGATGGAGCAGGGCTGCTTCGCGGCCGAGGGCATCGAGGCGGAGCCCAGCATCGCGCCGACGGCCTGGGCGGTGCCCGAGCGGCTGCACGCCGGCGAGGTTGATTTCGCGGTGATTCCCTGGACGCGGGTGGCGGCGGATGCGCCCCGCGACGGCAACCGGCTGGTCCTCGTCGCCGGCTCCGGCGTCGAGGAGGCGGCGCTGGTGCTGCGGGCGGGGCTGGCGCCCGAGGACGTGCGGCGGGTGGCCGTGCCGCAGGAGGGCGGCATCAAGGACCTGACCGCGATGGCGCTGCTGCGCCGGCTGGGGTGGAGCGATGTGCGGCTGGTGCGCCAGCCCTCGGGAGACGGCGCCATCTTGAGCTTCGTGGGCTTGGGCGCCGACGCGGCGGCGATGGTCGAGCCCTACGCCGCGATGCTCGAATGGCTCGGGCTGGGCCGGGTCCTGCTGCGCACCGGCGACGTCTGGCCGGGCGCGCCGGGTTGCTCGCTGACCACCACCAGCGCGCTCATCGAGCGCGACCCCGGGCTGGTCCATCGGGTGGTCGCGGCCTACGTCGCGGCGGCGCGCCGGGTGATCGCGGCGCCCGGCGAGGCGGCGCGCGCCGGCGAGACCTTCATCGGCGTCAGCGCCGCGATCGTGCGTCGCGCGCTGGAGGTCAACCGCCCCGATCCGCTGGCGATCCGCAACGACGCGGCGATGGCGCAGATCCTCACGACGATGACGGAGCTCGGCTACCTGCAGCGCGCGCCGGCGGCCGAGGACTATCGCGACCTGCGCTTCCTGGCGGCGCTCGGGCTGTGAGCGGCCGGCGCGCAGCGGAGGGCGCGGAGAGGGAAGGCGCCGGGCGGCAGGCGACCCCCTGGCGGGAGCTGGCCGACCTCGCCTGGCGGTCGGCGGGCCTGCCGGGGTTCCTGCGCCGCCGGCTGGGGATCGCGGAGGCCGCCGCCGCCGTCGCCGAACGGGTGCGGCGGCGCGAGGCGAGGTTCCTGCGCTCCGTCGACCGTCTCGTCTTCGGCGTCCGGCGGAGCCCGCTGCGCCGGCTGCTGGCCTGGGCCGGGTGCGAAGCCGGCGACCTGCGCCGCATGGTGGAGGCGGACGGGGTCGAGGCGGCGCTGGCGTGCCTCCACGCCGCCGGAGTTTTCGTCAGCGCCGACGAGTTCCGCGGCCGCGTCGACCTGGTACGCCCCGGCCTGCGGCTCGCGGTCGAGCCGCGGAACTTTGACAACCCCTTGCTCTCCGGCGTCGCCCGCCTCGCGGGCGGTGTCGGAGGAGCGACCAGCGGCTCGACGGGGCGCGGTGTGCCGGTGCGCTACAGCTGGCGCTTCCTCGCGGCCGAGGCCGCGGATGAGGCGCTCCTCCTGCACAGCCACGGTCTGCAGGAGGCGCCGCTCGCCTTCTGGCTGCCCGGACCGCCGGGGATCGCCGGCCTGCACAACCTGCTGGTGCACGCCAAGCTCGGCTGCCCGCCGCAGCGCTGGTACTCTCCGAGCCCGGCGCCCGGGAGCGGCGACGGGCCGGCGTTCTGGGCGGACCGCGGCTGGCGCGCGGCGCGGCGCTGCCTGCCGGCGCTCGGGCCAGCCCCGGAGTGGCTGCCGTTGGAGCGCGCCGCCGAGGTCGCCCGCTGGCTGGCGGTCTTCCGGCGGCCGGCGCGGCCGGCGGTGCTCAAGTGCTTCGCGAGCGCCGCGCTGCGGGTCGCGGGGGCTGCCGCGGCCGCCGGCCTCGACCTCACGGGGTGCG
>DATNKQ010000406.1:0-13181 GCA_035603315.1 Thermoanaerobaculia bacterium | reverse complement strand
CGGCGCGATCTCCCGCCGTTCGAAGCGGGGCTGACTGCGCCCTTCTCCGCACTGCTCGCCGTGCCGCTGTCACACCTCGGAAACCTGGCGGATGGGCCGCGCGAGGACAGGCGCCTGGTCCTCTTGCCGGACGGACCCATTCATGGCCTGCCTCTTGCGGCCTTGCGCGATCCCGCCACAAAACGGTTCCTGATCCAGGAGCTACCGGTGTCGGTCGCGGCCAGCGCAACTCTGTACGTCCTCTCCCTCGCTCGCGACAAGGCGCTGCCGCCCGCCAGGGTGCCCAAGGTGCTGCTGGTCGGCGCCCCAGCCGTCGACGCGACGTCGGAGCTTACGCGCGACCTGCCGCCTCTCGCCCACGCCGGGACCGAGATCAAAGGCATTGCCGCACTCTACGCACCCAGGCCGGGCGAGGCGTGCACGGGGCGGGTGAAACCGCTCACCGGCACGGGCGCTACGGTTCCTGCCTTCCTCGAAGAGGTCCGCGACAGCACGGTGGTGCACCTGGCTGGCCACGCCATCGCCGACCCCAAGGCTCCCCACCGCTCGGCGCTCGTGCTGGCGCGGTCGCCGCACCAACCGGGTGTGCTCTACGCTGAGGAGCTGCTCGGCAAGCTGAAGCTCGACAGGACACGGATCGTCGTGCTCTCGGCCTGCAGCACCAGCGGCGGGCATCCTGTCGGCCCGGAGGGACTGGCGGCTCTCGTGCGGCCCTTCATCGCGGCTGGCGCCCCGGCGGTGGTCGGCAGCCTCTGGGATGTTGAAGATGCCCCGACCGAGGACCTGCTGGTGAGCTTCCACCGCCACTACAAGGAGGGCCACGACGCGGCCGTTGCACTGCGGCTGGCCCAGCTCGACTTGATCAACAACAAGGGGGCCGGGCTCCAATCGGTCCTCGCTTGGGCGCCCTTCCAGGTGATCGGCCATGCCTCGCCACCCTGTTCACAGACGACCCCACACCCAAGGAGGATTTCGCCATGAACTTCGTCTTGCACATCTTTTTCAGCGGTCTCATCGCCTTCGCGCCCAGCCCCGACGGCAAACAGCTCACCGTGCTGCTGGTCAATGGCGACGGGTATCACTTCGCCGACGGCACGGCACTGGAGGTCCACAAGCCATTGCTGCTGGCGCGGGCGGGAGGCTGCACGGGGGACTGCCCGACCCGTGACCCCGCCATCGCTCACTTCCTCTTTCCCGACCAGCCGGACGAGCCGGCGCTCGATTCCCTGGCCGCGGCCCTCGCGGCTGGCGGCGGCTGGCAGCTTGCGAATTCCGACCTGTCGCTGCGCGCCGGGGACCCGGGCGACAAGGGCCTGCCAGCACCGCTCGTGCTGGAGGCCGGCGCCCGTAGAGCCGAGCGAAGAGGGCTGCCGACGGTTCCCTCGACCGCCCGGGAACGGGAGGACTTCGATTGGGTCGCCAATCTCGACCAGATCTATCCCGCGGCGGGTGGGCTCAATCCCGCGCTGCTCGCGGCACACCCGCCCAAGGGGTTGATCGCGGCACGCCTGCGGCTGAGCAGCGGCAGGGTCTTCACCTACTCGCTCGTCCGCGTCGGCGACAATGTCAAGCCGATTCACTTCAATGCCATGGGCGCGGAACATGCCGAGTCCCCTTACGCTCGCGCCGTGGCGGGCTGGGTCGCCGCCGAGATCCAGGTACCGGATGACGCGGTGGAGGTGGTCGAGGAGAGCTTCGACGGCAGCCCGCGCCGCTCGATGAAGCTGTCGCCTCTCAATCTCGGGCCCAAGGCCGGCCGTGTGGTCGAGATGGCAATCCTCAACGTGCCGGCCCTCCATCCTCCCTCGGCACCGGTACCTGGCGAGAGCGCGACCTCACGCACTCCTGCGCCCGGCAAGCACTTCGAGCTCTATTTCGAGCTCACCAGGACGCCGCCCGCCAAGCCAATGCGGCCGATCCCGCAGCTCCCGGACCGGCCGGCTGGAACCACCGAGCGCGAGATCTCCTGGGAGACCCTCCATCCCGTCGCAGACCGCACCTCCGCCCTGCTTGACAGGCTCCGCCTGCGGCCTGGAAGCGGACGGGGGACCTACGACCGCGTCCTCTGTCCCATGATCCAGTTCTCGGGTGGCGTCCCGTAGCCACCCGCGAGGCGTCCATGTGCAGGCGATCGGCCGCCCGTTACGGGTAGAGGCAGCGGCGAGACTCGACGTCTCCGAAGCCGAAGAGCCGCGCTACCGCGCGGCATCACCGAGGTTCGCCGGTAGGCGCGAGCTGGAGACCTGAGAGTCCTAACCTCACCGTCGCCGCGCCGCAGGTCGTCGGGCCGACGGCGAGGCTCGTACCGGAAGCTGACCCGCGCGCGGCGGGCGCTCGTCGCTTGCAGCTCCATGAAGGCTAAGCAGCAGTGCGCCAGGGCCCGACCGCACTCCTGCGCGAGCCGGAGAGCGGCTTTCCGTTGCTCGCCACGAACATCGGGCGGGAGGTGCCATCACTGACCGGGCGCTGGGCGAACTCCTCCGCCCGGTCAACGGCTTCGGGCGGGAGGTCGACCCACACCGGCCGACCGGGCCGCGGCGGCCGAGGAAGTGGTGGAGGAGATCCACCAGGGGCAGGGCACACGGACGGTCGTGGTCCGCCGTCCGGCTCCCGGGCGGTGGCGCTTCCGTGTCGCCACGCCGGAGACGCGCGTCCGGATCCTTTCCCAACGCTTCTTTCTGCATGGTGACCTCATCGCGCCGGGCGGCGACGCGCCGATCCGCCGGGGCGACGGGATCACTGTCTCCGACCGCCTATCCGACATGGACGGCTCTCCGCTGAGGGAGCTCCCAGGGTATCCCCCGTCCCCCGCCATGATCCTGGTGAAGCCTGACGGGGGCCGCGCTCACCTCGCCATGGAGCGCCGGCCGGATCTCAGGCTCGGGGTTTTCCGCGCCCGCTCGGAGACCGACTGCGACCTTGCAGAGCGCTTCTGGATCGAGATGGTCGTCGCCACTCGCGATCTCGCTGGCAGGATGGTCACCGTGATGCGGGACCGCTGGTCGGAATTCGCCGTTGAGGCAGCCGGCCAGGTCGCCCCTTCCCGCTGAAGGATCATGCCCCCCTTCCGGGCGCGACACCAACTCTCCCGGCAGGTGTCTCTGCAGATGTCAGAGGTCGAGAGCCCGAGCCGGGTGTGGACCGGCACAAGCACGGAGGAAGCATGATCGGTCGGCGTGTAGGTAGCTGGGTGCTTGAACGGGAGCTCGGCCAAGGCGGCATGGGCTCGGTCTACCTCGCTCGCCACGCCTCCCTTCCCACTTTCGCCGCGGTCAAGGTGCTGTCGCCCGGCCTCGAGTCCCAGGACTCCTTCCGCCAGCGCTTCCAACGCGAAGCCAAGCTCCAGGCTCAGCTTCGCCATCCCAACGTCGCGCGAGTTCTCGACTATCTCGAGGACGGCGGTCAGTGGTTCCTTGTCGTCGAGTATCTGGATCGGGGCAGCCTGGCGGACGTCCTCTCCCGCGACGGCTCGCGAGTACCTCGAGCCCAGGCGCTGGCGTGGGCTCGACAGGCTCTCTCGGGGCTCGGTTACGCGCACAAAAAGGGCATCGTCCATCGCGACGTCAAGCCCGCTAACCTGCTGCTCAACGATACCGGAGAACTGGTGGTGGCGGACTTCGGGATCGCCCGCGCCGATGGCGTCCCCTCCATGACCACCACGGGGATCGCCGTCGGCACGCCGCAATACATGAGCCCCGAACAGATCCTCACTCCCGAGCGCATCGACGGGCGCGCCGACATCTACTCCCTCGGCATCGTCCTCTACGAGCTCCTCGCCGGCCGGCCGCCGTTCGATTCGGGCTCTCAATTCTCAATCCTCCAGTCGCACGTCTCCGCACCGCCGCCCACGCTGGGGAGCCTCGATCCCACCATTCCGCCGACTCTCGAGGCCGCGGTGATGAGAGCCCTGGCGAAGCGGCCCGACGACCGCTTTCCCGATTGCGAGGCGATGATCGGCAAACTCGACAGCGTCACCGAGAGCGCGAGCGATCCGACACGGGGAGGGCTCGTGGCTCCTCCCGTCGGGATCCCACCTGGCGCGACGGTGCGCGCGACCAGCCTTCGCGAGCCGGCAACGCCCCTCGATCGCTCGGTGAGCTCGCCCGCCGAACGCAGCGCCCAGCATCGACGCTCCTTTCAACGGCGGCTCGCCGTCGGCGCCGCGGTGGCTCTCGTCGGCGCCGCGCTCTTCGCCCTTCAGCTCTCCCGACATGTTGGCGATAGAGGAGGAAGAGACTACCACCAGACCCCGCCAGCCCCCCCTCCTCCCCCCCTTCCACCGAAACCCCCGGTCCATCCGGACCTGAAGGGAACGAAGCACATCAGGAACCCGAAGCCTGTAGATCCTAAGCGAGTCTCGCCGCCACCGGATCGGAACGAACGGCCGCAGGTCCCCAGCGAGCCCCCGCGGCATCCTAAGGAGCCGCCACGGCTCCCCCACCTGGCGCTTCCGGAGCGCCCGCGCATCGCCGTCGTCGCCGCGGGCGATCCGCTGCTCGCCGGCTCGCTCGAGCAGGAGATGGAGCGCCGCCTCTCGCGCCACTACGACATAGCCGACGAGCACGGCGAGCCAGATATCGATGAGCTGCTCCGGCACCAGGGCACGCAGGTCTCGCAGAAGGCTCTCGGGACAGCGCTCCTGCGCGGCGGTTTCCAGGTATTGGTTCTCTTGCGGGTCGAGGAGGCCGAGCGCCGAAAGGCACAGGCCTTCGGCATCTCAGGCGACCTCCGGGCCGCCCGCATGCGGCTCAATGCCTATCTTCTACCCGCCAACCGCAGCATCGGTCGAGGCTGGACCGAGCCGGTCGAGTACACCGAGCTCTCTGCCCAGGCGAAGGCGAGGAATGCCTTCATCGGCGCCACCGCCGACCTGATGCAGGCCATCGATCAGGACTGGAACGAGCTGCTCGCCGGATCATCCGCGGCCCGCTAGAGGAGACGCCAATATGCCCCTCGCCAACCCAGACAGCGTGTTCATCGAAGTCGCTCCGAGCGCAACGCTCTCCATCGGCCGGACGCCCGACAACGATCTGGCGATCGACCATCCGCTGATTTCGCGCCGTCATGCCCGCATCGAGCGTAGCCGCGGCCATTGGGCGATCACCGATCTGGATTCGACCAACGGCACTTACCTGAACGGCGCCCGCCTCACGGCACCGGCCGCGCTCGCCCTCGGAGACGTGGTCGATCTAGGAGGGAGCCGTCTCGTCCTCATCGACGCGGACCGCCTCGAACGTCGCGACTACCGCGGCAACACCCGCATCGAGGCTCAGGACATCGCTGTCAGCGCCGGTGGCCGACGCCTGATCGAGGGCGTCTCCCTGACCTTGCTGCCTTCGGAGCTCGTCGGCCTCATGGGTCCGAGCGGCGCGGGCAAGACGACATTGATGACTGCGCTCAACGGCTACCAGCCGCCGAGCTCGGGCCGCGTGCTGTTCAACGGTCGCGATCTCTATGCCGCCTTCGATCACTTCCGGCTCGGCATCGGCTACGTGCCTCAGGACGACATCCTGCATGGTGACCTCACCGTCTTCGAGGCCCTGTACTACACCGCCAAGCTGCGCCTGCCCGGAGACACCACCCGCGACGAGATCGCCCAGCGCATCGACCGGGTGCTCAAGCACCTTCGGATCCGGCACATCCGAGACTCATCCATCGGGTCCCCGACCCGCAAGGTGGTGAGCGGCGGTGAACGCAAGCGAGTGAATCTCGCAATGGAGCTGTTGACCGATCCGCCGGTGCTCTTTCTCGATGAGCCGACTTCGGGCCTTTCCTCCGAAGACGCCCTGCTGGTCATGCAGAGTCTGCGCGACCTGGCGCGCGAGGGGAGGACCATCCTGCTGACGATCCATCAGCCGAGCCGGGAGGTCTTCCGTCTGATGGACAACCTCGCTGTCGTCTGCCGCGACGTCAAGTCCGGTGCACCCGCGAGGCTCGTCTACTACGGGCCGGCCTACCCGGAGGCCATCCGCTTTTTCAAGCCGGGCGCCGAGCTGCTCGGCGATCCCGCACCGGAGGCCGTGCTCCGAGGGCTGGCGGAGCGGCCCATGTCGGAATGGCTCGCGCGCTACGAGGCCTCGCCGCTACAGCGCCATTTCGTGGCGCAGAGAGCCGGCCAGGGTGCGGTGCCAGGCGCGAACGAGCCGGGAGTCCGCCAGGCGCCAGGCGCTTGGAGGCAGGCGGTCATCCTGATCCGCCGGGGCCTGGTTCTCAAGGCACGGGACTCCTGGAACAGCCTGATCCTGGTGGTCCAGGCTCCGATCATCGCGCTCCTCTTGGTGCTGGTCTTCGGCGCAGCGACGAGGGCTCATGCGGACACCCGAATCATCTCAGAGTGGCAGCAGAGCTCGACCGCGACTGCGACAGTCCTTTTTCTCCTGAACATCGCCGCCACCTGGTTCGGCTGCTCCAACGCCGCCCGCGAGATCGTCGCTGAGTGGCCGGTGTTCAGTCGCGAACGCATGGTCGGGCTCCGCCTAACGGCCTACCTGGTCTCCAAGCTCGCCCTCTTGAGCGTGATCGGTCTGGCG
The DNA here is from genome assembly GCA_035603315.1 of Thermoanaerobaculia bacterium. GTDB lineage: Bacteria > Acidobacteriota > Thermoanaerobaculia > Multivoradales > UBA5704 > DATNKQ01. Next base: position 6,651 of record DATNKQ010000406.1, on the reverse strand, counting down.
CAATGTGGGCTCCTGTTCGCCATCGTCAGGACCGGCTGCCGGGTCACCGCGCCGTGGCCCTGGCTTCTCGGCGGATTGTTCCTGAGCGCTTTGGTCGGCACGGCGCTCGGGCTGACGATCTCGGCCTTGGCCCGCAGCTCGGAAGTTGCCATCTCCCTGGTGCCGATCGTGATCCTACCGATGGTGATGCTAGGCGGCATGCTGCGGCCAGTTGACGACATGGATCAGCCCGCGCGGACGCTCGCCCACCTCATGTCGTCGCGCTGGGCCTTCGAGCTCGCGGCGAGTGCCGAGGCGGCGCATTACCCGGAAGCGCCGGCGACGACACAACTGCCCGCGGCCGGGGCGCCCGCCGACGCTAGGGCGAGGACGGACTTTGCCGAATATTTCTTCCCGCACCAGTACCGCTCTCGCCCGACCACGCCATTCCTAGTTCTCGCGCTTCACTTCGCGCTGCTCGCTGCAGCCACCCTAGCGATCCTGCGATCTCGCGACATCCAAATATAGGTCCAGTCTGCCGGCACGAATCTATCGACGAAAAGGGGAGGAAAAAATCATGAAGTCGATTCGTCTCACCACCGCATGTTTGGGCATCATTCTGATGGCCGGAGCCCTCATGGCTCCGTCTGCATCGGGAATGCCAGCAAGCGGAAGTCTGAGATACAGCGTCTTCGTCGAGAAGTTCGAGGACAAAAGCGGTTCTTCCGCCCACCTCGGCGGCGACTGGGAGACACAGCTGACCGCGGCGCTTCAGGAGAGCGGTCGTTTCATCGTCGTGGCGCAGCAGGACATGCAGAAGGCTGCTCTCAAAGAGCAGGCCAGGGGAGCCTCCGGGGTCACGGCGCAGGGTAGGAAGACGGCGGCGCGGAGCCGCTTGACCCCCGCCCAACTGCTGGTCAAGGGAGTCATCACCGATTTCAAGCAGAGCTCGGCCGGCCAAGGCGGCTTTGGGATCGGCCCGATCAAGATCAACGCTGGGGGAGCCAAGACTGAGATCAGAGCAACGATCCAGATGATCGACGCCACGACGGGCACCCTAGTCGCCGCGAAAAACTTCACGGGTGCCGCGCGCAACCGCGGTGGAGGAGTGTCGCTCCAAGGAACCGGACAAGAGGCGAACGCGAAGGTGGGACAGGACGCCGACATCCATGCGGCTCTCGCGAAAGCCATCGACGACGTGATCCCCTGGATGGTCGGCCAGCTCCCTTCGATTCCCTGGCGCGGCTCGGTCGTCAAGGTGGCTGGAGAGCGCATCATCATCAATCGTGGATCGCGCGAAGGGGTGGCCGAGGGCGACGAGTTCATAGCCGGCGAATCGGAGCTGCTGACCGATCCGGACACCGGCGAGTCGCTCGACGAGATCGTCCACGAGCGCGCCCGCATCCGCGTCCTCAAGGTGAGCGAGCGCACCTCCATCTGCTCCGTGGTCGGTGGAGACGCGAACCACATCATCGAGGGAATGGGCATCCAGAAAGAGCAGGGGAAGGGCAAAGGTTAGACCCTTGAGACCGCGATGCTGGCCCTGGCTCGGGGTAGTCCTGGCACTCCTCCTGCGCGGAGTGGACGGCACCTCGCCGATCGCTGAGCCCGGGAATGCCTCGGGTACAGGCCGGCCTCGCGTCCGCGAGAAGAAGCCGTACCCGATCCAGGGCATCGCGCCTCGCCCGCAGATCGGAGGCCTGGTCTCGATCCCGGGCAACCCTCTCCCGCCTCTTCCGAGGGAATCGGTCGAGAACGCGATCTCGATCTGCCAACCGCTCTTAGAAGGGCTGCGCCTCTTCGGCAAGAGCTCGGCCCTCGCACGGGGTCTCGGGTATCTCGCCAGCCTCTATGCCGCGGTCGGCGACGCTCCCAGGGCTGAGCAACTCTACGACGAGGCCCAGTCGATCCTCGAGCGGCAGGGAGCGACGGGCCGGGACCTCGGGTGGGTGCACAACAACCGGGGACTCAGCCAGCTCGAGCAGAGGCGCTATGCGGCCGCGGCGGGTTCGTTCCGTGCGGCCATCGATGCCCTGGGGTCCTCGGGCGAGCGAGAGCTCCTCGAGCCGCGCGCGATCACACTGCAGAATCTCGCCTCGGCCGAAGAGCTCCTCGGAGACGTCGAGGCCTCGGAGTCGGCATACCTCAAGGCGCTCGACCTCCTCCGAAGGCTAGGACGAGAGCAGAGTCGGGCCTACCAGACAACGAGCCAGAACCTGGCCGGTGTCTATGTGTCGATCGGCGACTTCCAGGAAGCCCGCCGTAGTCTCGAGGATCTCTTGGCTCTCGGGGGGATCCGTGACCGCTCTCTCCGCTTTGCCATCTTGAACGACCTAGGACTAGTGCTGGGAGACCTCAAGGACTTCCCGGCGGCCGAGGCACGCCTCCAGGAAGCGCGGGCTCTCGCCGCCGCCGGAAGCCGCGAGGAGGCCCTGGTGCTCACCAACCTCGCGGTCACCCATCGGCAGGCCGGCGACCTCGAGAAAGCTCGACGGGAGGGTGAGAGTGCGCTCCGGTTGGCGCAGTCGCTCGACGGCACCGAATCCGTCTCGGCAGCAGCTGTCGAAGCGACGCTGGGAGCCACGGCCCTGGCCCGCGGCGATCTCCTGGGAGCCGAGAGGCTGCTGACCCACTCCGAGTCTCTGCTCTCCCGGCCAAGCGAAGCTCATCTGCAGGTACTCGCCGAGGTGAACCGGGCCCTAGCGATCGTCGCCCAGCGAAGGGGCCAGCATCAGGGCGCTCTCGCACTCAGCCGCCGGGCCCTGGATCTCGAAGTCCGGAGCCTCGACCAGATCCTTGCTTTTGGCTCGGAGGCACAACGCCTCGCCTTCCAGAGCAATGCCTTCCTCTACGACCACCTTGCCAACCTGGGAGATGCCACCTTGCTCGCGGAGGCTGTTTTGAGAACGAAGGGAGCCGTGCTGGACTCCCTTCTCGTGGAACGAGCTCTGGTACGGAAGAGCACGAACCCGGCCGACAGGGAGGGACTCGACCGCGTCCGCGCGTTGAAAGTCGCCTTGATGGAGGCCGTTGCGCGGGGGACCCTCCGAGGCGATGCCGAGCGCGACGACCTCGAGCGTTCTCTCAAAGAGGAGGAAACCGCCCTAGCCAAGCGCCTGGCACGATCATCCCGGAGGGAGCGGCCCGACGCGGATCTCGCTCGAGTTCAAGCCGCGCTCGAGAGCGATCAGATCCTCGTCGAGCTCGTTCGCTTCCAGAGCTACGGAGAGGGAGGAAAGCTCACCCCCGAGTATGGCGCGTTAGTCATCTCCGGTCACCGTAGCCCGATCTGGGTTGTTCTCTGCAAAGCGGACGATCTTGAGCCCGCGATTGAAAAACTCGTGCAGCAAATGGACCGTGGAGGGCGCGGCGCCGCTCGGCTTGAGCCTTCACAAGGAAGTGTGACGGATGCCTTACGCGGGCTCTATGAACGGCTTTGGAAGCCTCTCACAGCGAGCTTTCCCCAGGGTACTCGAAGCGTGGTGCTGAGCCCCGACGGCGCGCTGCACTTCGTCCCCTGGGCCGCTTTGCTAGACGACCACGGGACGTTCGTTGCAGAGCGCTGGCAAATTTCGCAAATCGACTGTGGCCGCGATCTGCTGCCCGGGGCTTCTCAAACCCCAGACAAGACGCTCTTGGCTTTGGCGGACGGGATGGGTGACCTGCCATACTCGAAATACGAGGTCCAGACCGTCGCTCGCATTGCCGCCGCTCGCGGTTGGAGAACGGAGGCCTTCATCGGCGACGCGGCCTCCAAGGGCGAGCTCTTCAAACGGCGCGATCTGGGGATCCTCCACCTAGCGACACATAGCGGCCAGTTCAGCAGCGATTCGCTGCCGGCCACCCGTCTCAGCAGGCAACCGATGTACCGGGGATACCTGCTGCTGGGTGGCGCCAAGGGGACGCTCGCCGCCTGGCAGCGCGGCGTCACCCGTCCGTTCTCAGAAGACGGCATCCTGACCGCCGAAGAGGCCGCAGGTCTCGATCTCGGCCGTACCTGGCTTACCGTGCTTTCGGCGTGCGATACCGGTGCCGGCGAGGTGAGGAGCGGAGAGGGCATCCTCGGCCTGCGCCGTGCCTTCTTCCTCGCGGGGACTCGCTACCTCCTCTTCACCCTCTGGTCGGTAGACGATGAAGCCATGTCTCGCTTCATGGAGCTCTTTTACGAAGATCTCTTCCGAATCGGCGATCCCACCCTGGCCTTCCAATCGGCTCAGCTCGCCGAGCTTCGCCGCCTAAGGGACGGAACCAACCGCAGCCTCACAGGAGCTGCGTACGCCGCGGGTGGCTTGGTGTTGACGCGATGAAAAGGCTGCCGTGGATTGAGGCGATCGTCGTCTCCTGGCTGATACTAAGCCCCTTTTCTGCGGCGGCTGTTGCCGCGCCATTCCTCATGCCCATAGAAGCGTTGGAGAGGACATTCCCGCGCTGCCCGCGCCGACCCTGCCTGCTGTGTGGGATGACTCATGCTTTCTATCGCATCGCGGAGGGTCGACCTCGCGAGGCACAGCGTCTCAACCGCGGCGCTCTCGCCGTGTTTGGGTTCATGGTGGTGAACAGCCTTACATGGATAGGATTTATTGGCCGGCTTCTAGTTGCCCGGCTGGGGACGAAAGGGGAAACAACGTGAAAAGAGCAAGTTTATCATGGGGGTTCATCGCGATCATCTTCATGGTGCTCAGCTTCCTTCCTTGCTTGGATTGCATGCAGTGGCCGACGATCGTCTTCGCGAGCGTGGGCCTGCTAGTGCTAGTCTGCGGCATGCGCTGGCAAGAGCGACTTCCGGCGACAAAACGTCGCCTGCCGTCGGAATTGGCTGCTGCGCATTGGTCATACTTCTTCTCATGATCAAAATGGCGATGGACCGACCAGCGGTGATCCTTAATCATTGGTACTAGTCGCTAACCAATCCGCGAATCATCACTTTAATAACAATACGGAAGCGTCGCAGAACGCCACACGCCCCTAACTGGCGAAAGGTGCTGATCGTGGCCTCGACAGTCCAGATAGGACCGAAATCCCTCTCCTGACGGCGACGCCGAGGAGGGCGCCCTTTTCCGGCGCTCCACGACCAGGGCATTTCACACGAGAGGTGCATTGAAAATCCTCCCTACCCATCGCCATCCCACTACCGGCCGGAAATCTTGAGAACCGTCCGTCTCACTTTCGTGAAGGGCAGCCCGCACGGCGATGGCCCGACTGGAAGGGGGATACATGACGCTGCAGAGATGCTTCCGCCTCGTCGTTGCCTGGACTGTCCTCACGATCCTGGCGACCTCGGCTTCGCAAGCCTCGAACCAGTGTGGCGTCGAGAGGCGGGCCATCAAGTCGGGCTTCGACCCGGCCGCGACGAAGATCGACGCCTCGGCCCCGACACCCACGTCGATCGTCCAACTTGTCCAATTTCCGGCCCCCAGCCCCATTCCGGACACGCGAATCGCCCCCTCGGAGACCACCTTCTGGCAGCTCGATGCCATGCTCGTCGAGTTCAAGCACGAGAGCGACGGCGACTACCATCTGGTCCTCAAGGACCAGTCGGGCCGCACCATGATCGCCGAGATCCCCGCTCCCGAGTGCGTGAAAGAAAAGACAAGCCCCTTCACCGGTGCCATCACCAAGGCACGTCAGGAATTCGATTCCCACTTTACGGTCACCGATCGCTTCCAGGAGGCCGACCTGCCGGTCCGCATCGCTGGCATCGGAATGTTCGACTTCGACCACGGGCAGACGGGTCTCGCCGACAACGGGATCGAGCTCCATCCCGTCCTCAGCATCGATTTCGAGCCGGCCCCGGGCAGCGAGCCGCTGTTTTCCGCTCGAGCTGTCCTCAAGCCCAAGATCACTTCCACTGCCCCAAAGATACCCGCATCGGAGATTACCCAACCCAGAAAGGCGATGAGAACGCCCTCCTGGCGACCCTGCCTCGTGGCTCTCCTGACACTTCTTCTGCTCTATCTTCTCCTCGGCTCCTTGACCCGGCGCTGGAACCCCCTCGCTTTCTCGATCGGCGCCGACGGGCGGCTCAGCTCCTCGAAGCTCCAGTTCTTCCTCTGGACAGTCGTGGCGCTCTTCGCCTACGTCGCGCTCTACATCGCCCGGGTCGAAGACGGCCTCTCGCTCACGGGGGCTGGCTTTCCGCAGAACCTGCTCCTCGCCATGGGCCTCAGCGTGACGACGATGGCTGCCGCCAAGGGAATCACCGCCTCGTACGTGGCGAGCGGCAAGATCAACAAGGCTCCGGCTGCGACCGCACCTGGCCTTCAAGGCAAAGGCGTTGCGAACCCTCCGGGCAACACCCCCACCGCCGCCATCCACCTCGGCGATGTGTTTCTGGACGACGACGGCTTCCCCGACCTCACCAAGATCCAGATGATGAGCTGGACCCTGGTCGCGATCGGCGTCTACCTCTACAACGTGGTCTCCTTGATCAACACACCGTCTGGGTCTCTCCAGCTTCCCGACATCGACACGGCGCTGTTGGTCCTCATGGGGCTCGGACAGGGCGCCTATCTGGCGAAGAAGGCGATGACCACCGATCTAGCGCACGTCAACGCCGCCACCCTTGACGCTCGCGGGGTTGCGCCGAGAAAGCTTACGATACAAGGTAGCTCCTTCGGTGCCACGCAGGCGCAGAGCAAGGTGACCCTGGACGGCGTTCCGATCGATGCAGCC
>DATNKQ010000367.1:0-6220 GCA_035603315.1 Thermoanaerobaculia bacterium | reverse complement strand
AAGCCGGCCTACGACGCCTACCACGCCTTCATCGCCAGCCATACCCATACCAGCGCGGTCGACGACGCGCGGCTGTCGACGGCCGACATCCCCAACACCATGGAGGCCGGCCAGACCATCCAGGTGAGCGTGGCGATGACCAACGCGGGGACCACCGTCTGGACCGCCGCCCAGGGCTACAAGCTGGGCGCGGTCGGCGACAGCGACCCCTTCGCCAGCCCCCGCCAGCTGCTGGCGGCGGGGGAGTCGATCGCCCCCGGCCAGACCCGGGTCTTCACCTTCCCCTACACCGCGCCGGCGAAGTCCGGCTCCTATACCAGCGACTGGCAGATGGTGCGCGAGGGCGTGCATTTCTTCGGCGCCACCTACGCGAAGACGGTCACCGTCAACGCCGCTCCCGCGCCGGCGGCCAGGAACCTCGCGCTCCTGGGCGGCCGCTTCCGCGTCGCCGTCAGCTGGCGCGACCAGCACAACAATCAGGCGGGCTATGGACGGGCGGTTCCCGACTCCGACGAGACCGGCTTCTTCTGGTTCTTCAGCTCGGCGAATGTCGAGCTGGTGGTCAAGCTCCTGGACGGCCGGCCGCTCAACGGCCGCTTCTGGTTCTTCTACGGCGCCCTCTCGGACGTCGAGTACTGGATCGACGTCACCGACACGGCGACCGGCCAGGTCCACGAGTACCACAACGCCCCCGGCAACATCTGCGGCCGGGGCGATACGGCGGCCTTCCCCCTCGCCGCCGGAACGGCGGCTTTCTCAATCACCGGCGGAGCTGCCGCGAGCGCCGAGCCGGCGTTAGCCGCCCGGCGGCTCGACGGGCCCGCCTGGCGCGGCGGCGCGATGCTGGTGAAAGCGGATCCCCCGGCTGCGGCCACCGCGGCCGGCGCGGCCACCTCGGCCGCCGCGAGCTGCAGCCCCGACGCCCGGACGCTCTGCCTCTTGGGCGGGCGCTTCCAGGTGAGCGTCGACTGGCACGATCAGCACAACTCGCGGAACGGCCAGGGGACCGCCATCCCCGGCACCGACGAGACCGGCACCTTCTGGTTCTTCGATCCCGCCAACGTCGAGCTGGTGGTCAAGCTCCTGGACGGCCGGGCGCTCAACGGCAAGTTCTGGGTCTTCTACGGCGCCCTCTCGGACGTCGAGTACTCGGTCAACGTCAAGGACCTGGCGACCGGCATCCACCGCGCCTACCACAACGACCCCGGCAACATCTGCGGCGTCGGCGACACCGGCGCGTTCTGACCTGCTTGGAAACTGCTTTGTTTGTGTAGGGGAGGGGCTTGTCCCCTCCCGGGCGGGGGCAAGCCCCGCCCCTACGCAAGGAACCGTAGGGTGCGCCGTCTGTGATAAGGTGCGCTGCCGATTCGGCAGGTTCGTAGGCCCGTTTTCTCTCTGCATACCGTTCGCTCTGGAGGAATCCATGTCCGCACATCCACGCGTTGACCGTCACGGTCCGACCTTGAAGAAGGGGCTCTTGTGGCTGGCCACGGCCGCCGCCGCCCTCTTCGCCGCCGCGCCCGCCTCGGCCAGCGAGGCGCAGCTCGTCCTGCCCGACCTGAGCTCCGTCTCCTTCCTGGGTTTGACCGGCCGCGAGCTCCTGATGGGCGGCCTCTTCGTCTGCCTGCTGGGGATGCTCTTCGGCCTGGCGACCTACGTGCAGTTGAAGAACCTGCCCGTCCACCGCTCGATGCGGGAGATCTCGGAGCTCATCTTCGAGACCTGCAAGACCTATCTCGTGACGCAGGGCAAGTTCATCCTCATCCTGGAGGCCTTCATCGGCGCCGTCATGGTCGTCTACTTCTGGTGGCTGCGGCACTTCGAGCCCGCCAAGGTCGTCATCATCGTGCTCTTCAGCCTGGTCGGCATCGCCGGCAGCTACGGCGTCGCCTGGTTCGGCATCCGCATCAACACCTTCGCCAACTCGCGCTCAGCCTTCGCCAGCCTGCGCGGCAAGCCGTTCCCGACCTACGAGATCCCCTTGAAGGCCGGCATCTCGATCGGCATGCTGCTGATCTCGATCGAGCTCGTGCTGATGCTCTCCATCCTCCTCTTCGTGCCGGGCGACTATGCAGGCCCCTGCTTCATCGGCTTCGCCATCGGCGAGTCGCTGGGGGCGGCCGCGCTCCGCATCGCCGGCGGCATCTTCACCAAGATCGCCGACATCGGCTCCGACCTGATGAAGATCGTCTTCAACATCAAGGAGGACGACGCGCGGAACCCCGGCGTCATCGCCGACTGCACGGGCGACAACGCCGGCGACTCGGTCGGCCCGACGGCCGACGGCTTCGAGACCTACGGCGTCACCGGCGTCGCGCTCATCACCTTCATCCTCCTGGCCGTCAAGGAGCCGAAGGTGCAGATTCAGCTCCTGGTGTGGATCTTCGTCATGCGCGTCATGATGATCATCACCAGCGGCGTCTCCTACTGGATCAACAGCGTCGTCGCCCGCGCGCGCTTCCAGGACAAAGAGACGATGAACTTCGAGACGCCCTTGACGACGCTCGTCTGGCTGACCTCGTTCCTCTCGGTCGGCGTCACCTACGTCGTCTCTTACCTGCTGGTGCCCAGCCTGGGCGGCGACACTTCGCTGTGGTGGAAGCTGTCGACGATCATCACCTGCGGCACGCTCGCCGGCGCCATCATCCCGGAGCTGGTCAAGGTCTTCACCTCGACCGAGTCCGGCCACGTCAAGGAGGTGGTGGCCGCCTCGCGCGAGGGCGGCGCCTCGCTCAACATCCTCGCCGGCCTCATCGCCGGCAACTTCAGCGCCTACTGGATGGGGCTCGCCATCGTCGCCCTGATGGGCGCCGCCTACGGGGTCAGCACCCTCGGGGTCGGCGCCCTGATGATCGCGCCCGCCGTCTTCGCCTTCGGCCTCGTCGCCTTCGGCTTCCTCGGCATGGGGCCGGTGACCATCGCCGTCGACTCCTACGGCCCGGTGACCGACAACGCGCAGTCGGTGTACGAGCTGTCGACCATCGAGACCCTGCCCGGCATCCGCGAGGAGATCAAGCGGGACTTCGGCTTCGACGTCGACTTCGAGCGCGCCAAGCACAACCTGGAGGCCAACGACGGCGCCGGCAACACCTTCAAGGCGACCGCCAAGCCGGTGCTCATCGGCACCGCGGTGGTGGGCGCCACCACCCTCATCTTCTCGATCATCGTCGTGCTCACCAAGGGGCTGACGGAGAACGTCGACAAGCTGTCGCTCCTCCACCCGCCGTTCCTCCTGGGGCTGGCGAGCGGCGGCGCCATCATCTACTGGTTCACCGGCGCCTCCATGCAGGCGGTGTCGACGGGCGCCTACCGGGCTGTCGAGTTCATCAAGCAGAACATCAAGCTCGACGCCGGCAGCGAGCGGGCGTCGATCGCCGACAGCAAGAAGGTGGTCGAGATCTGCACCACCTACGCCCAGAAGGGGATGTTCAACATCTTCTTGACCATCTTCTTCGTCACCCTGGCCTTCGCCTGCCTGGAGCCCTACTTCTTCATCGGCTATCTCATCTCGATCGCGCTTTTCGGCCTCTACCAGGCGATCTTCATGGCCAACGCCGGCGGCGCCTGGGACAACGCCAAGAAGATCGTCGAGGTGGAGCTGCACGAGAAAGGGACGGAGCTCCACAACGCCACCGTCGTCGGCGACACCGTGGGCGATCCCTTCAAGGACACCTCGTCGGTGGCGATGAACCCGATCATCAAGTTCACCACCCTCTTCGGCCTCTTGGCCGTCGAGCTGGCGATCGAGATGGACCGCACGACGAGCACCGTCCTCTCGGTCGTCTTCCTCGCCATCTCGATGGTCTTCGTCTGGCGGTCGTTCTACCGCATGCGGATCCGCTCGTAGGGCGGTGAAGTCTCGAGCGGCGCCCTCTGTCCTTCGGTTTGAGGGCGCCGCAGTTTGAAGGTCTTCCGGGAACCATGCTCAAGAAGCTGGGATTGAGCCTCGCCGCGCTGGTCCTGGCGCTCCTCGCCGCCGAGCTCCTGGTCCGCGCGCTCGGGGCGGCGCCGCAGATCTACGTCATCCGCAAGGGGCGGTTCCAGCTCTCGCGGAACCCCAAGATCGGCTACGAACCGGTGCCGCTCGCCTACAAGGGCCACGATCTCAGCTTCTACGACTACCAGGGGTCGAGCAACAGCCAGGGCTTCCGCGACGTCGAGCACGCGGTGGCCAAGCCGGCCGGCGTCTACCGCGTCGTCGTCCTGGGCGACAGCATCGGCGCCGGGCTCAAGGTCGAGCGCTACGAGGACACCTTCCCCGCCATCCTCGGGCAGCTCCTCAACGCGCGCGGGCTACGCGCCGAGGTGATCAACCTCTCGGTCTCCGGCTACAACACCCAGCAGGAGGTCGAGACGCTGATCGACCGCGGTCTCCGCTACCAGCCGGACCTCGTCATCGTCGCCTACGCGCTCTCTGACCGCGGCCGGCTGGACGGCGACATCATGAAGACCCTGCTGGAAGAGGAAGGCACCCGCCAGGGCGTGAGCGGCGCCAGGGTCCATCCCTGGCTCGTCAAGAGCGCGCTCTACCGCTTCCTGCGCTTCCGCGTCGCCGCCGCACGAAAACCCCAGGTAGTGGACCAGCGGCGCTATCTCGACCTGGTGTCGAACGACACCGTGGCCCAGTACCTGGGCGTGCTGGCCGGCCTCTCGAGGCAGCGCCACTTCGACGTCCTCGTGGCCGTCTTCCCGCGCTTCGTAAAAAACTTCCACGCCTATCGCTTCGGCCGCCAGCACGCCTACGTGCGCGACCTGGCGCAGCAGGACGGCCTCCGCTTCCTCGATCTCCTCGAGCCGTTCGCCCGCTGCCGCGAGACGTCCGAGACGCCCATCAGCGCCGACAACTTCCACCCCACCGCCTACGGCCACCGCTGCGCCGCTCAGGCGATGGCGGACGAGATCCTCGGTCAGCGCCGGTCGCCTTGACCGGCCTCCCACCGTCGGGCCCCACCATCTTTCAGCTAGACAAACCGTTTGTATGCTAGACAAACGCCCGGTCTACTAGACAAAGCTCCCGTCTGCTAGACAAAGCTCCCGTCTACTAGACAAACGCCCCGTCTAGCAGACGGGAGCTTTGTCTAGCTGAAAAACCAGCGGCCGCGACGGAAGTCCAGCGGAAATCCCGGCCGTCAGGAGAAAATCCTCGGCGGCGCGGGGACGGCCCGCTGTCTCCGAGGTGGCGGCGTTGACCGCCGGAGGCGTCCTCGCGATTGTCGGCGTGCATGCGCTCACGGACTGGCGCCCGGTCCCGTCACGTCGATCTTCTTGAAGTCAGTCCGACCAAGAAACGAATTGGCCGCCCGTGGTGTGGTGTTGGTCGGCGAGAAGGGCAGGTCCTTGCCGTGCCACCTGAGCCAGCGAGAGGTCGGCCGGATCGGCGTCGAACTCGGTGTCATCGAAGAAGGTCAGCTGGCCCAGCGAGCGGATCTTTCCGTCGCGAACGACGATCCGGACCCACCACAGCGGCGCATCGACGCGGACGAGCCGGCCGCCACCGCGCGTGTCGAAGACCACGGTATGAATGGCCCGGACGGGAACAGGCAGGAGGTCACTGCCGACCGAGCGCTGAGACTTGAGGTTGGAGCGAAGCCGCGCGAGCTGTTCGGCCGCCGCCTGGGCGGTCATCGTTCGACTGGACCGATGCGTCGCGACGAAGCCCGCGAGCGCCGAGATGAGCACAAGCACGACCGCAAAGAAGAGCGACAGCGCGGCGCTGGGGTGGTTTTTCAAGGGCTTCGATCCCCTATCTGTCCGTCTCGCTCCCCGTTCGGACTGAAAATGCGCAGTGCGTCGCTCCTTCGCCTCGCGTCAGCTCCCCCCGCTCGCCCGCCGCGCCGCCAGCCAGCGGGCGACGAAGGGGAGCGCGACGAGGCCGAGCACTACCGCGAACCAGAGGGTGGCGGCGCGGATGATGAGGGTGGCGGAGGCGGAGGCGGCCTTGTCGAGGCCCTGGGTTTTGAGGAGCGCGGTGAGCGTCCCCTCGGCTGCCAGGAGGCCGCCGGGGATCATCGACAGCGAGCCCAGGAAGGTCGCCAGGTTGTAGTTGAAGATCCCGATCACCATCCTGGCATGGGGATCATACTGGCGCACGGCGAGGACGAAGCCCACGCCTTCCGCCCCCCAGGCGAGGATCGCCACCAGGAGCCCGACGGCGAAGAGGCCGGGGGAGAGCAGGCTGCGGAGGCGGTGGAAGACGTCGACCAGGGGCGAGACGTGGCGG
>DATNKQ010000343.1:0-13011 GCA_035603315.1 Thermoanaerobaculia bacterium | reverse complement strand
GTCGCCTACGGGCCGGGCGGCGCGCGCTTCGCCGGCTCGACCTACGACCCCACCAGCCACTACCGGGCGGCCGAGGTCTTCGACTTCTTCGCCGAGCGGGACCTGACGCCCGCTTTCCTGCGCGAAGTGAGCCAGCACCAGGTGGGCCTCCTCGCCGCCGCCTTCGACGACCTCGACCTGCCGCCCGGCATCATCGACCGCGACCGCACGATTTCGCTGCGTTGCTTGGGCGGCTTCCTCGCCCTGCGCTCGCCGCGCGCGGGCGATCTCTGCCGCCGCCTCGCCGAGCGCGGCGTAGCGACCGACTTCCGGCACGACGTCCTGCGGCTGGGGCCCGCCCCCTACCTCTCCGACATCCAACTCCGGGAGGCGACGGCGATCCTCGGCGAGGTGGCCCGGGAGGTACGATAGGCGCCATGGACTTCCGGCCGCCGGAGCGCTTCAACCTCGCCGATTACCTGCTGGACGAGCGGGTGCGCGAGGGGCGGGGCGAGCGGCTTGCCCTGCGCCACGACGGCGGCGAGCTCACCTACCGCGAGGTGCAGGCCCTCGCCGACCGCTTCGCCCGCGTGCTCGCGAAGCTCGGCGCCCTGCCGGAGCAGCGGGTGCTGGTGGCGCTCGACGACACCCCCGAGTTCGCCGGCGCCCTCTTCGGGGTCCTCAAGCTCGGCGCCGTGGCAGTGATGGTCAATCCCCAGCTCCCGCCGGCCGAGCTCGCGCGCCTCTACGAGTACACGCGCGCCCGCGTCGCCGTCGTCGAGCACGCGGTCCTCCCGGCTTTCGTAGAGGCGGCGCAGATCGCAGGCGCCGCGGGATCTCCCGTCCTCCTCACCGTCGGCGGCGCCTCCTCCCCGCACCCGAGCTTCGAGGAGGAGGCGGCGCGAGTCCCCGCCGGCTTCCGCAACGCCTCCACCCATCGCGACGACCCGGCGATCTGGCTCTTCTCGGGCGGCACCACCGGCCGTCCCAAGGCGGTGGTGCAGACCCACACCTCCTACGCCAACACGACCGAGTGCTACGGCAAGGCCTTCCTCGGCTACGGCGAGGGGGACGTCACCCTCTCTGTCCCCAAGCTCTACTTCGGCTACGCGACGGGCGCCAACCTCTTCTTCCCCTTCGCCGTGGGGGGCTCGGCCATCCTCTTCCGCGCCCGCCCGACCCCGGAGGTGCTGTTCGCGCAGATCCGCGCCCACCGCCCGACCATCCTCGTCAACGTGCCCACCATGGTCCATCACCTGGTGACCCACCCGGCGGCGGCAGCCCAGGACCTCTCCTGCCTGCGCTTCTCGATCTCCGCCGGCGAGGCGCTGCCGGCCCCTCTCTACCACCGCTTCAAGGAGACCTTCGGCATCGAGCTTCTGGACGGCCTGGGGACGGCCGAGATGTGGCACATCTTCCTCTCCAACCACCCCGGCGACGTGCGGCCGGGGACGCTCGGCAAGGCGGTCCCGGGGTTCGAGGTCAAGGTCTGCGACGACGACGGCAACCCGCTGCCGGCCGGCGAGCCGGGGCGGCTCTGGGTCAAGGGCCGCTCGCGCGCCATCGGCTACTGGCAGGAGATGGAGAAGACCGCCGAGACCTTCCGCGGCGAGTGGGTGGTGACCGGCGATCTCCTCTCCCGCGACGAGGACGGCTACTTCACCTACTGCGGCCGGGCCGACGACGTCCTCAAGGTCGGCGGGCGCTGGTTCGTGCCGCAGGAGGTCGAGAGCTGCCTGATCCGCCATCCGGCGGTCGCCGAATGCGCGGTCGTGGGGATCGTCACCGCGGACGGCCTGACCAAGCCGCGGGCCTACGTCATCGCCCGCGAGCGCCGCCCCGGGCTCGAGGAGGAGCTCAAGGCCTTCGTCCTCCGCGAGCTCGCCCCTTACAAGCACCCGCGCGAGATCGTCTTCGTCGACGACCTTCCCCGCACCCACCTGGGCAAGGTCGACCGCGGCAAGCTCAAGCAGGCCGGCTGAAAGCACCCCCCCACGCCCGCCAAACCTTGGCGGCCAGCTCTCCGTAGTCAGAAATGGAAGGGGTGCCAGGCGCACTCACTTCTGAGGGGCGAGTGATCCACCAGTCTCGAGAAATGCTATAATCACATAGCGACGGTTGAAGCGAGATGTTCCGAAGACTCTTCCTGCTGATCCTCCTGCTGGCGTCCAGGGCCTCCGCCGCCGGCGAGCCATCCTCCCTCGGCTCCAAGCTCGTCTTCGATCCCCCGATTCCCACGGCCGGCGAGCCCGTCGCGATCGCCGTCTCTGGCACCTCGCCCGTCGCCTGCTACGCCCCGGACCTGGGCGCCCAGGTAATCGCCAACGTCATCCGGCTGGACCTGGACGGCTTCAACTGCCCGTCCGACCCGCCCGCTCCCACCCCGACGCCGTTCTCGGCGACGGTCCGGCTGGGCCCGCTCGCCGCCGGCACCTACAGAGTCCAGCTCTTCGTGGCGGGCAAGCTCGAAAGCACCGTCACACTGCAAGTGCGCCACCGTTTGGAAACCCGTCCGGCGGGCTTCCCTGCCCTGCCGCGGCTCGGCCTGCTCGCGCTCGTCCTCGTGCTGGCGCTCGTCGGTGCGAAGCTGCTCCAGTAACTGCCTTCAGGCTGTCTTGGCAGCCTTCTCGTAGGCGGCCACGAAGTCGGGGTCGCGCTTCTTCAGATTCTCGTGGTCGACCGCGCTGCGGGTCATCGCCTTGTAAGCGAAGGAGAGGGGATCGAGGTGGAGGTCGTCCTTGGCGCTCTCGAACCATTCGAGGCTCTGGAGGGCGGCGGCCTGGTAGCGCTCGATGCGGGGACGGCGCGCCTCCTCGAAGGCGCGGAGGGCGCGCTCGACGTCGCCATCGGCGGCGAAGGCGTCGGCCAGCGCGATCGCATCCTCCAGAGCAAGCTTGGTGCCGGAACCGATCGAGAAGTGGGCCGTGTGGAGGGCGTCGCCCAGAAGGACGACGCGGCCGTGGTGCCAGCGCCGGTTCGTGAGGGTGACGAAGCGCAGCCATTTCGAGTTGTTGGAGAGGAGCGGCCGGCCCTCCAGGTCGGGGGTGAAGACCTCTTCCAGATAACGGCGCGACTCCTCCTCCGACTTCGCTTCCAGGCCGGCGCGCCGAAACGTCTGCGGGCCGCACTCGACGATGAAAGTGCTCATCTCCCGGCTGAACTTGTAGGAGTGAGCGATGAAGAGGCCGTCGCCGTTCTCGCGGAAGGTTAGGGTGAGCCCATGGAAGAGCCGCGGGGTGCCGTACCAGACATAGCGGTTCCGGTGCTCCAGAAGCGACGGCTCGAAGGCGTCTCGGAAGCGCTCGCGGACGACGCTGCGGACGCCGTCGGCGCCGACCAGGATGTCGGAGGGGGGGAGGTCCTCGACGCGCTCGACCGGAGTTTCGAAGCGCAGGTCCACGCCCAGCTTCTCGCAGCGGCTCTGCAGGATGTGGAGGAGCTCGATCCGCGCCACCCCCGAGAAGTGGTTGCCGCGAATGCTCACCTTCTCGCCGCGATGGACGATGTCGACGTTGTCCCAGCGCACCAGGCTGCACTCGATGGCGCCGAAGGTCTCCTCGTCGGGACCCTGCAGGTAGGAAAGGGTCTGCTCGGAGAAAACGACCCCCCAGCCGAAGGTGTTGTCGCGCGGGTTGCGCTCGAGGATCGTCACCTCGTGGCGCGGCTCGCGCTTCTTCATCAGCAGGCCGAAGTAGAGCCCCGCCGGTCCGCCGCCGACGATCGTGATCTTCATGGCTGCCAGAGGGGAGGGATGAGCCGCCGCCGGCCGTCGCTGGACCGCTGACTGCCCGGCTCGTCGAGGTCGAGGCGGTCCCAGAGCTGGCAGGTCACCTGCTTGTGCACCTGGTCGAGCCCTTCGCAGTAGTTGGAGTAGACGCAGCGCCGGATCTCTTCGCCGCGCCCGAGGCGCATCTTCGCGAACCAGTCGGGGTCGGCGAGGCTCTGGCGGGCGGCTCCCACGACGTCGGCCTGGCCGGCGCGGAGGAGGCCTTCGGCCTGCGCGAAGCTGCAGATGCCGCCGGAGACGACGATCGGCGTCGCCCGACCCGCCGCGCGCACGGCGGCGCGGATGCGGGCCGCCGGATCGAGGTTGCGGCCGAAGGGGCCGAAGGCGTCGGAGAGGGCGGTCGGCATGCACTCGTAGCCGCTGCGGCCGGTGTAGGGGTAGGCGGCCCAGCCCACCCGCGGCTGCCGGGCGTCCTCGAACTTGCCGCCGCGCGAGAGCGACAGGAAGTCCATCCCCGCGCGCGCCAGCTCGACCCCGAAGAAGGCGGCATCTTCTACAACCGTGCCGCCGTCCAGGCAGTCCTCGGAGAGGTAGCGGCAGCCGACGGCGAAACCCTCCCCCACCCGTTCGCGCACCCGGCGGAAGACCTCGAGGGGCAGGCGGATGCGGTTCTCGCGCGGGCCGCCGTAGCCGTCCCCCCGGTCGTTCAGGGCGGAGAGGAACGAGGCCATGGTGTAGGCGTGGGCGTAGTGGAGCTCGACGCCGTCGAAGCCCGCCTGGCGGGCGCGCAGGGCGGCGGCGGCGAAGAGGTCGGGGAGGACGCGCGGGAGTTCGCGGATGTGGGGTTTCTCGACGTCGGTGACCCGCTCGCGATAGCCCCAGTGGAGATCGTCGAGCTCGCGCCGGTTGAGCACCTGCAGGAGCTCCTCCGCGGGCAGGGCGAGGAGGGCCTCGCGGAGCTCGACCTCGGGAAGGTCCGGCGGCGCGCCCAGCGCCTCGCGATGGCGGTCGGTCACCTCCAGGTAGCGCCGGAAGTAGGTCTCCCGCTCCGGCCGCCGGCGGATCGCCAGGAAGTCGATGATCTGGATGAGGAGGCGGGTGTGGCCGCCGCTCGTCCGGCGCACGGTCGCCACCAGCTCGGAGAGGCCGGGGAGGAAGCGATCGTGGCCGATGCGCAGGAGCGGCCCGCTGGGGATGTCGCGGATGCCCGTCGCTTCGACCACCAGGGCGCCCGGCCGGCCGCGGGCGAAGCGCTCGTACCAGGCGAGCACCTCCGGGGTGACGAAGCCTTCCTCCGTCGCCCGCCAGGGGACCATCGCCGGCACCCAGGTCCGCTCTTCCAGGTCGATGGGTCCGAGCGCGAGAGGCTGAAAGAGAAGCGACGCCGCGGCCTCCTCGCGGCTGGGCCAGCCGCCCGGCGGGGGCTCGTGCCGGATGCGCTCGGGCGGCTTCCACATGACGCGGCCAGTATAGCCGGAGGGCTGGCCCCACCCTGGGATCGGTCCGATTTCTGTTCCTCGCTCCAGCTCGCCCGAGGCTTTTCCGTCTTCCCTCGTAGAAGGGATTCTCTCCAGTCCCTTCTTGACAGCCCCGCTTCTTTGTGATCACAATGATCACAACAGGAGGCGGCGGTGCGGAAAACCATTGGAGCCCGGGAGCTGAAGATGAGATTGGGAACCTATCTGCGACAGGTGCAGGAAGGGACGACGATCGTCGTCACCGAGAGAGGGAGGCCGGTCGCCGAGCTGCGGCCGGTCCCCCTCGGCAAGACCGAGGAGGAAGCGCGGCTGGACGAGCTGGCGGCGCTCGGGGCGCTCCAGCGCGGAACGGGCGGTCCGCTCAAACCGCTCACTCCCATCCAGGTCGCGGGCCGGCCCCTCTCGGAGACCCTGCTGGACGACCGGGAGGATCGGCTTTGATCCGCTACTTCGACGCCAGCGCGCTGGTCAAACGCTACGTCGAGGAGCCGCACGGCGAGGCGGTCCGGGAGCTCCTGGACGCTCCCGCGGGAACCGTGCCGGCCACCAGCCGGCTCTCCGAGGTGGAGATCGCCTCGGCGCTCGTCCGCCGCTGGCGCGAGGGGGACCTCTCCGAGCCCGAGCTCGACCGGGCGCTGACCTCTCTCAACGACGACTTCACGGCCCTGACGGTCGTCGAGCTGGTCCCCGAGATCACCGCCCTCGCCCGGCGGCTGCTCCTCGCTCACCCCCTCCGCGCCGGCGACGCCATCCAACTCGCCTCGTCCGCCTTCCTGCAGAAGAAGGTCGGCCGCCCGATCGAGTTCCTGGCCTTCGACGGGCGCCTCAACGCGGCGGCGGCGAAGGAGGGTCTGCGGGCCGCGCCGTCTTAGAGAAGGTCTTTCGGCAGGCTGAATCTGCGGATCAGGGCGCTCAGCACGCCCTTCGAGATCTCCGTGCTCTCGCCGTGGCACTTGATCGGAAAGGATTCGGGGCGCCCGTGGACATCAGGGTGATAGATGATCCGTTCGCTGCCCTTCCCCCGGTTCACCCAGAACTCGAAGCGGGAGTCGTGGCGCCGAAGGATCTTGACGAGGTCGCGGTACTTGCGCGGCTTAGGCATCCGCCAGAGCGAAGTCCGGCTGCCGATCGAGGAACACCTGAGCGGGAGGAAGTTGCAGGCCGCCGATCTGATAGGCGCCCTCTGGCGCCGCCGGCCGGCCAAAGCTCCGCAAGCGCGTGGAGCGCAGCTCCGCGAAGAGCTGGAACCATACCGGCTCCGCGGGTCTCCAGACCATCTCCGGTTGATCCTTGAACAGCGCGAAGCGGATCTGCAGGATCACGAGATCGCGGAGGTCGTCGACCGCCTCTTCGAAGGTCTGTCCATAGCCACGCAGATCCATCTCGAGAGCGAGCGCAACCCACTGCTCATCTTCCTGAAATCCCAGAACGCTGAGAGCGATATCGCAGAAGGCTGACGCGGAGGACTCGATCGTGGCCTGATTTCTTTGCTTCATCGGCTTGTCCACTCTGCTTTTGAGTTTAGTCCATAAACAGAAGTATTGGGTCACGCTGGAGCGTCTGCCGGTTTCGCCGCCCCCTCCTTGAGAAGATGGCGGGCGATGATGAGGTGCTGGATCTCGGTAGTTCCCTCGTAAATGCGGAGGGCGCGCACCGATCGGTAGAGCCTCTCGACGGGGTGGTCGGCGAGGGCGCCACGGCCTCCCAGGATCTGCAGGGCGGCGTCGACGATGCGCTGGGCGGCCTCGGTGGCGAAGGCCTTCGCCATGGCCGCGGGGACGCTCGCCCGCTCGCTTCCCGCGCCCTGCGTGTCCCCCTGCCAGGCGGCGCGGTAGACGAGCAGGCGGGCGGCGGCCAAGTCGGTCGCCATGACGGCCAGCTTCTGCTGGGTGATCTGGAAGTCGGCCAGGGCACGGCCGAACTGGCGGCGGGCGAGCGCGTGCGCCGTGGCCTCGGCGAGAGCGCGCGCCGCCATGCCGCAGGCGGCGGCGGCGACCGTCGGCCGCAGGCGGTCGAGGGTGCGCATGCCGAGCGAGAATCCCTCGCCCTCCTCGCCCACCCGATCTCCGGTTGCCACCCGGCATTCCGCGAAAGCGATCTCCCCCAGCGGATGGGGCGAGGAGAGGATCTGCGGTCCGACGAAGGAGAGGCCCGGGCTGCCGGCGGCGACGAGGAAGCAGGAGAGGCCGCGGCGGCCGTCCTCCGGAGAGGTGGAGGCGAAGACCGTGTAGAGGTCGGCGATGCCGGCGTTCGAGATGAAGACCTTGCGGCCGTCGAGGACGTAGCCGTCGTCCTCGTGGCGCGCGCGGCGGGCGCGGGTGGCCATGGCGGAGACGTCGGAGCCGGCCTCCGGCTCGGTCATGGCGAAAGCGGCCATGGCGCGCCCGGCGGCGATCTCCGGCAACCACCTCCCCCGCTGCGCCTCGCTGCCGGCGAGCGCCAGCGGCATCGACCCCAGGCACTGCAGGGCGAAGACGGCGTCGGCGAGCGGCGAGGCCGCGGCGAGCGCCTCGCGGAGGAGGCAGCAGGCCCGGAGGTCGGTCTCCGGCCAGCGCCCACCCCAGGCCGCGGGCACCGCGTAGCCCAGCCATCCCTCGGCGCCCAGCAGCGCGAGGAGCTGGCGCGCCTGGCGGCGGGCGGCGGCGTCGTCGGCGGGCGGCGGCAGCGGGGCCACGGCGCGCGCCGCGAAGGCCTCGACCTCCGTCGCCAGGGCGAGGTGGCGGTCGTCCAGGAAGGCGCGGACGAGGGCGGTGTCGGGCATCCTCAGGAGAACCGCGGCTCGCGCTTGGCGCGGAAGGCTTCGTAGGCCTCGCGGAAGTTGGGATCGAGCATGCAGGCGGCCTGGATCTCGACCTCGGCGGCGAGCGCCGACTCGAGGTCCATCGTCGCCTCGCGGAGGACCAGCTTCTTGGTCACCTCGAGGCCGAAGGAGGGACCGCGCGCCAGCCGTTCGGCCCACGACCGGCCCTCGGCGGCGAGCCGGTCCGCCGGCACCACCCGGTTGTAGAGGCCGATCCGCTCCGCCTCGCGGGCGGTCACGAAGTCGCCGGTCATGAGGAGCTCCATGGCGCGGCCCATGCCAACCAGCCGCGGCAGCAGCCAGGAGGCGCCCATGTCCGCCCCGGAGAGGCCGACCTTGGTGAAGAGGAAGGCGATCTTCGCCTCCTCGGCGGCGATGCGGAGGTCGCAGGCGCTGGCGATCACCGCGCCTGCCCCCGCCACCAGGCCGTTGAGGGCGCCGACGATGGGTCGGCGGCAGCGCAGCATGGCGAGGATGAGGGCGCCCGTCGCGCGGGTGAAGTCGAGGAGGCCCTGGTAGTCGCGCGCGAAGAGCGCCCCGATGATGTCCTCGACGTCGCCGCCCGAGGAGAAGGCGCGCCCGCTGCCGGTCAGCAGGATCGCCCGCACGCCGGGCTCGACGTCGAGGGCGCGGAAGACCGCAGTCAGCTCCGCGTAGACCTCGAAGGTCAGGGCGTTCAGGCGCGCGGGCCGGTCGAGGGTGACGGTGGCGACGCCGCTCGCGGCGTCGTGCTCGTAGCGGCAGCTCTTGGGCGCGATGGGCATGCGGGTCCCTTCAGGGGAGGACGGCGGTGGCTTCGATCTCGACCTTCGCCCCCGGCTCCAGCAGCCCCTGCACCTCCAGGAGGGCCATCGCCGGGTAGTGGCTCCCCATCACCCGCCGGTAGGCCTCGCCCACCGCCGGCAGGCTCGCCTGGTAGTCGCGCCGGTCGGTGACATAGAGCGTCAGCCGCGCCAGGTGCTCGGGTCCGCCGCCCGCCGCGCGGACCACCGCCACGACGTTTTCGAGGGCGCGGCCGAACTGGCCGGCGAAGTCGCCGGCGACCAAGCGGCCGTCGCGGTCCCAGGCGATCTGGCCGGCGACGAAGAGCAGGCGGCCGCCGGCGGGGGCGAGCATGCCGTGCGAGTAGCCGCGGGGGGCGCCCAGCGACTCCGGGTTGACGGCGGTGAGGGACGAGGGTGGCGGCGGTGGCGGCCCCGGCGGGGTCACGCGAGGAGGCTCCCGCCGTCCTGCACGATGGCCTGACCGTTGATGCCGCCGGCCCGCGGATCGCACAGGCAGACGACCAGGTACGCCACCTCGGCGGCGTCGAGCAGGCGGTTCTGCGGCGAGGTGTGGCGGATGGCCTCCAGCACCTTCTCGGCGGGCCTGCCGGTCTTCTCGACGATGCGCTCGACCGAGCCCCGCGTCATGTCGGTGTCGACGTAGCCGGGACAGACGGCGTTGACCGTCACCCCGGAAGGGGCGAGCTCGGCGGCCACCGAGCGGGTGAAGCCGAGGACCGCGTGCTTGGAAGCGGCGTAGGTGGCGATGTAGGCGGCGCCTGTCCGTCCGGCGATCGAGGCGACGTTGACCACCCGGCCCCAGCCGCGCTGCACCATGCCGGGGGTGAAGGCCTGAGTACAGAGGAAGGTGCCGGTGGCGTTGACCGCGAAGGTGCGGTTCCACAGCTCGAGGGTGATCGCCTTCAAGGGCGCCGAATTGGCGATGCCGGCATTGTTGACCAGGATGTCCACCGCCCCCATCCGCTCGCCCGCGGCCCGCGCCAGCCCGGCGACCGCCGCCGGGTCGGTGACGTCGCAGCTCTCCGCCCAGGCCTCGTGGCCGGCGGCGCGCAGCTCGGCCGCCACGCCCTCCACCTCGGCGGTGCTCCGCGCCGCCACCAGCACCGCCGCCCCTTCGGCGGCCAGGGCCCGCGCCACCGCCGCGCCGATCCCCCGCCCACCGCCAGTCACCACCGCCTTCCTGCCCGCCAGATTCACGGCGCGACCTTAGAGCCGCCTTCCGCCCCTGTCAAGGAAAGGCCAAGGAAAGGCCGGCCGCGCCGGCCACCGCCAGCACCGCCTCGGCGAGGATCTCCCCCAGGGTGGCGATAGTCGCCTCGCCCTCCTCGCGCGACGCTGCTGCGGGGTCGCCGAAGTAGGCCAGCGGCCCGCCGGCTTCCGCGAAGCTCGTCCGGCCGTCGCGGATGGCCGCCGACAGCGAGGCGGGGTTGGGCGGCAGCGCCCGCCGCGCGAGCTCCCGCACGAGGCCGGGGTGCGCCGCCATCACCACCGACCCCTCGAACCGGCCAGCGTGGCAGGCGCCGCTCCTGAATTCCGCCGTCAGGCGCGGCGCCCAGGGCTTCCTGGTGAGGTCGGGGAAGGCGACGGCGAGCCCCTCCACGCGGGCGGTCGCCACCGCCGCGTGGAGGGAGGCGAGGTGCGCCGGATCGAGGTGGGCGTTGGCCAGGCCCAGCAGCCGGAAGCCCTGCCCGGCGAGCGCCCGCGCCAGGTCGGCGACGAGCGCCGTCACCGTCCCGGGGCGCAGCGACAGCGTGCCGGGGAAGGCGGCGGCGAAGGGGGCCGCCGTATAGGAGATGGGCGGCAGGAGGAGCGGCAGGAGCCCGCGCCGGCGGAGGATGGGCGCCGCCGCATCCGCCATCGCGCCGGCGATGATGTCGTCGGTGGCGAGCGGCAGGTGAGGCCCGTGGGCCTCGACCGCCCCGACGGCCAAGAGCGCCACCGCCCGCGAGCGATCGAGAGCGGCGACCTCCTGCCAGGTCAGCTCCGCGAAGCGGGGGGCCGCGGCGTCCGCTGGGCCGGGATCTCGCACCGGGCAGGCATGTTAGCCTGAATCGGTGATCGTCTTCGACGAAGGCCCGGCGCTGCGCTTCGTCACCCAGCCCGATCACGCGCACTTCTCGGGCGAGCTCCTCGGGCTCTGGCGCAGCGACGGCCTCCCCGCCCATCTTCGCCGCGCCGAGCTCATCTTCGCCGGCCGCGAGCACGACAACGGCTGGCGGGAGGCCGACGCGGCGCCGCGCTGGGATCGCGGACGGGGGCGCCCCGTCGACTTCCTGACCATGCCGCGGGAAGGGCGAATCGAGATCTGGGAGCGCGGAACCACCCGCTTCGCCGGCAGCCACCCCTACGCCGCCCTGCTCGTCGCCCGCCACGCGCAGGCCCTTCACGGCGACCGGCGAGGCGAGGCGGAGTGGAACGATTTCCTGGCCTACCTGGAGGAGCTCGAGCGCGGCCTCCGCGAGGAGACGGGTGTCGCGGAGGAAGAGGTCGCGGCCGACTACCGGTTCCTCGACCTCGCCGACCTCATCTCGCTGGCCGCCTGCACCGAGAGGAGCGAGCCGTTCGAGCGCCACGGCGTGCGCGGGCTCTGGCAGGCCGGCGCCGTCCACCTGCAGCCGTTCCCCCTGGCGGGAGCGACCGCCTTCGGCGTCCCCTGCCGGCGGATCCCTCATCGCGAGTATCGGGGTGACGCCGACCTGGGAGGCGAGCTGGCCGCCGCGCGGTGGGAAGAGCTGCGGGTCCGGGTGGTGGAGTGAGGGCGGGGAGCTTCGTCTACTGCGCCTTGGCGTCGTCGCCGCGCTTCTCCGCCGCCGCACCGGCGAAAACGACCTGCTCGAAGATCTGCCGGTAGAGGAACAGGAGGTCGGCGAAGACGGTCGAGAAGGCGCGGTCGGTCGATTCGGAGAGCAGGGGATGGATCTTGAGGAGAGGCGGCAGGTAGAGGTGGTCGCGCCGGCCCTCGCCGCCGCTCGGCCGCTCTCCCTCCCCGCCGTTCCTGCCGCCGCGGGAGAGCTCGGAGGCCCGGTCGTCGACCAGGTAGAGGGTGTAGAAGAACTCGAACTGCCCCACCTCGAGGGCGTTCAGGACCTTCTCCAGCGAGTCGAACTTGGGCAGCTCCTTGCCGTTCTCGTACTTCGAGAGCTGGCTCTTGCCGATCCCTGCCTCGCGCGCGATGCGCGCCTGGCTCTTGCCGCGCAGCTCGCGCAGCAAGCCGAGCGTCCGGCCCAGGTTGGCGAACATGTCCACACGCGAAATGTAACGGTAGGAGCGGACTCAAGCAAGGCGTAAATTCCTCTCTGCGTGATACTTACACCGAATCACGAAATATTGGAAGCGGCCACTTGATGCCCTATCCATGCACCATCGAACGGCCGCGGTGCCGTCTTCCGGACAGGAAGATGTCGAAATCGAACACTTGACATGACTTGAAAGATCGCCGAAGAAAGAGCCCGGTGCAAGGGAGTAGTGTCCCGATTTGGCCTCGCTCCGCTCTTTCGGGGGCAAGCCCCTGATCCTGACGTCCGCGACGATGCCGGTTTCCTCCTCGACATGTTAACCTCGTAAAGCTATGCCCGAGGCGCAGGAAGAGGGCGGCCGCGCGGCCCAGGAGGCGGAGGCGGAATCGTGGCGCGTCCTCATGCCGTCGCCCATCGGCGCGCTGGGAGTCGAGCTCCTGGGGACCGCCGTCACGCGCGTGGTCATCGAGCCCGACCCGAAGGCCCGCTCGGGCTTCCTGCCGCTCCACAAGATCGGCGGCTCGGACTTCCTGGACGAGGTCTTCGGCCGGCTGTCGGAGTACTTCGCCGGCGCTCGCCGGCGGCTCGACCTGGAGTTCAACCTGGGACCCTGCGGCGTCAACGGCTTCGCCCGGCGGGTGCTCAAGGAGACCGCCAAGATCCCCTACGGCAAGACCCGCACCTACCGCACTCTGGCCGACGCCGCCGGCCGGCCCGACTCCTACCGCCAGGTGCTCTCCATCCTGCTCGAGAACCCCATCCCCATCGTCATCCCCTGCCATCGCGTGATCACCAACAAGTCGGGGATCGGCAGCTACATCGGCGGCTGCGACCGCAAACAGTGGCTCCTCGACCTCGAGCAGGAGAGCCGCTCGGCAGAGTGAAAAGAAAACGCCCCCGGCCGGCCGTTCTCGGCGCGGGGGCGCGGGGGCGTTGGACGATCTGCGCGGGGAGGGGAGGCTACTCGCCGTGCAGGTCGATCTGGAGCTGCACGTCCTCCCCTTCC
>DATNKQ010000330.1:0-2672 GCA_035603315.1 Thermoanaerobaculia bacterium | reverse complement strand
CGCGGCGCCACGAGGAGCGACTCGCCGAGGTGCACGCCGCCCACGTAGGGGGCGAGGTCCGCGTCGGCCGACGACCCCGCGAGGACGAGGAGCGCGCCGCAGCCGAGGTCGGCGAGATGGCGGTCGAGGTCGAAAGCGGGGCGGGTCACGGCAATGTGCGCTAAGGCGCGAAAGCAAAACGCGGCGCCGGGCTGCTGCCCGCGCGCCGCGCTCCGCGGCTCGCTGCCGATTACAGGTTGCGGTTGATGAAGCTCTCGAAGGCCGCCTTGGGCATGGCGCCCAGCATGCGGTCGGCCATCTGGCCGCCCTTGAAGAGGATGAAGGTCGGGATGCTCGACACCTGGAACTGGTAGGCGACCTTCTGGTTCTCGTCGACGTTGAGCTTGGCGATCCGCACCTTGCCGTTCATCTCGTCGGCGATCTCGTCCAGCAGCGGAGCCACCATCCGGCAGGGACCGCACCAGGAGGCCCAGAAGTCCACCAGGACCGGCACTTCCGACTTGAGGACGTCGGTCTCGAAGCTGTCGTCGCTGATCGTCACGATCTTGTCGCTGGCCATAGGAATCTCTCGTCTCCCTTCCAATATGTAAGCGCGGGATCGAAACTCTCCCGTCACCGGTGGAAACAGCGCCCGGGCGGAGAATATGCCGCCCAAGGGTAAAGGTGCGCTCTGCCGCCCGGCCCGGGTCCGGTCGCTACGAGGCCGCCTCCGCCGGTGGCTCCGACGGAGCCGCTGGCTCCAATCGCTCCGGCCGGTGCCGCTGGAAATACTCGCGCGCCACCTCGACGTCGCGCCCGATCTGGGCGGCCAGGTCCATCACCGAGGGGAAGGCGCGCTCCTCGCGCAGGCGCTTCAGGAAGCGCAGCTCCAGCCGCTCGTCGTAGACGTCGGCCGAGAAGTCGAGGATGTGGCTCTCCACCACCCGCTGGTAGCTCTCGTAGACCGTCGGCCGGGTGCCGATGTTGGTCACGCTGTCGAAGGTGGCCGGGTAGCTGGGGAAGCAGACGCGGCTGACGTAGACCCCGTCGGCAGGGAGGAGCTCGTTGTCCGACGCCAGGTTGACGGTCGGCCAGCCGAGCTTCCTGCCCATGCGGTCGCCGCGCACCACCTTCCCAGAGATCGCGTAGGGCCGCCCCAGCATCTCCCGCGCGTCGTCCACCCGCCCTTCGGCCAGGGCCTGGCGGACGCGGCTCGACGAGATCCGCTCCCCCTTGTAGAGCACCTCCTCGACCCCGAAGGCGCGGAACCCCAGGCCCTCCCCCATCTCGCGGAGGAGAGCGAGATTCCCTTTCCGGCCGTGGCCGAAGTGGAAGCTCGAGCCGACGAAGATCTCCGCCAGGGCGAGGCGGCCGGCCAGGAAGTCGCGAACGAAGTCGCGGGCGGCAATCTGCGAGAACTCGGGAGTGAAGCGGACGACGAGGAGAACCGCCACGCCCGCCTCGGCGAGCAGCCGCTCCTTCTGCTCCGGCGTCGACAGCGGCAGCGGGGCCTGCTCCGGCTTGAGGATGACACGCGGATGGGGCTCGAAGGTGACGGCGACCGAGGACACCGCGAGCTCGCGGGCGCGCGCCACGGTGCGCTCGAGGATGGCGCGGTGACCGCGGTGGAGGCCGTCGAAGTTGCCGATGGCGCCCACCCCACCGCGCGGCAGGTCGCTGCTGTGGAAGGCGTCCTGGACGACGAGCATGAGACTACGGCGCGCCGGCTTCGATCGTCGCCATGCCCAACATCGCGGCGGCCGGCGCGATCTCGATCCCGGGCGCCCCCTCCGGTCCCACGATGCGGCCCACCAGATCATCGGCGTAGGCCTCGGTGATCTCGACCTCGGCGAAGGTCCCCGCCGCCGCAGCGCCGTCGTTGATGAGGATCCGGCCGTCGACGTCGGGCGCCATCCCGTGGTGACGCCCCTGGAGCAGGTGCTCGCTCTCCGCGCAGACCCCCTCGACGAGCACCTGGAGCCGCCGCCCGACGAGCCGCCGCCGGCTCGCGAGGGCGATCGGCCGCTGCGCCGCCAGGAGCCGCCGGAGCCGCCGCCCGGCGACGCTCCGCGTCACTCTTCCGCTGAGCTCCGCCGACGGCGTCCCCGGCTCTGGGCTGTAGGCGAAGCCTCCCAGGTGGTCGAAGCGGGCGCGCTCGACGAAGGCGAGGAGATCCGCGAACTGCTCCTCGGTCTCCCCCGGGAAGCCGACGATGAAGGTCGAGCGCAGGAAGACGTCCGGCGCCAGCTCGCGGGCGCGCTCGATGAGCCGCAGATACCGCTTGGCGTCGCCGCCGCGGCGCATCCGCGCCAGCACCTCGCCGTGGCTGTGCTGGAGCGGCATGTCGAGGTAGGAGCAGAAGCGCTCCTCGGCGCCCATCAGGCGGAGCAGGTCCTCGTCCAGGGTCGTCGGGTAGGCGTAGAGGAAGCGGATCCAGGGGATCGTCGTGCCGGCGAGGAGCGCCTCGACGAGCCGCAGCAGACCGTGGCGGCCGAGCCCCAGGTCGTCGCCGTAGCGGGTGGTGTCCTGGGCGATCAGGCAGAGCTCCTGGATGCCTGCGGCCTCCAGGCTCCGCGCCTCCTCGACCAGGCTGGCGATCGTGCGGCTACGGAAGCGGCCGCGCCAGATGGGGATGGCGCAGAAAGTACACGGGTTGTTACACCCTTCGGCGACCTTGAGGTACCCGTAGCCGC
>DATNKQ010000297.1:0-18393 GCA_035603315.1 Thermoanaerobaculia bacterium | reverse complement strand
CGCGGCGCCGTTTCCCGCGCGACGGCACGCGCGGGATCCCTCGGCACCACGCCACCCGCCGCTCCGTCAGTCATCCTGGTCATGAAAAAGGAGGAGCGTCGTGCAGGCGCTCCTCTTGGGAGGGATGAGAGGGAGGATTGTCACCTCCCCGCAATCGTCACGCTAACGCACTAATAGAGAGTTGTCAATAGGCTTTCTTAAGCCTGATAACGCTTGTTGCAGGCCTCTTTCCGAGGCCTGGCGGACGGGCGTTCCGCGCCACAGCACCACGGCCAGGATGATGACGCCCAAAGCCAGGCGGTAGGCCACGAAGACGGTCAGGCTCTGGCGGCGCAGGAAGGCCAGCAGCCAGCCGATCACCAGATAGCCGACGAGGGCGGAGACGACGACGCCGATGGCCATCGGCAGCGCCTGAGAGGAGGGGACCGCCCCGGTCGCCAGTTTGTAGCCGTCGTGGAGCGCCGCCAGCGCGCTCACCGGGATGACCAGGAGGAAGGAGAAGCGCGCGGCGGCCGGGCGGCTGAAGCCCAAGAGGAGGGCGGCGGTGATGGTGATCCCGCTGCGGGAGGTGCCGGGCACCAGCGCGAGAGCCTGGGCGAAGCCGATGACGAGCGCCGCCGAGAGCCCGATCTCGCCGATCTCCCTGGTGCGGCGCCCGATGCGGTCGGCGGCGGCCAGAAGCAGGCCGTAGCCGATCGAGGTGCCGGCGATGAGCAGCGGGTTCCGCGCCTGGGTCTCGACGGCATGGTGGAAGAGCAGGCCGAAGATGCCGGCCGGCACCGTGCCGACGACGAGCGCCCAGCCGAGCCGCCGGGGGTTGAAGCCCGCCTCGGCGGAGGCCTCGCGGCCGCTGAAGAAGCCGACCACCAGCTCGCGGACGTCGCGCCGGAAGTAGAGGAGGGCGGCCAAGAGCGTGCCGGCATGGGTGGCGACGTCGAAGGCGAGCCCCTGGTCCGGCCAGCCGAGGAAGTATGGGACGAGGATCAGATGCGCCGACGAGCTCACCGGGATGAACTCCGTGATCCCCTGGACGACGGCGAGGACGATGGCGTGGAAGGGGTTCACGTGGGAGGGGCCCGAAAGGCGCCGCGATCATACGCCATCGGGCTCCCGCGCAAGCTATACTCGGGCCGGGAAGAATGGACACCTACCTCGTCACCGGCGGCGCCGGATTCATCGGTTCGAATTTCGTCCACCTGGCCCTGGCGGAGACCTCGGCCCGGGTCGTCGTCCTCGACAAGCTGACCTACTGCGGCAGCCGCGAGAACCTGGCGGACGTCCTCGACAGCCCCCGCGTCGCCTTCGTCGAGGGCGACATCGCCGACCGCCCGACGGTGCGCCAGGCGTTCGCCGAGCACCGGCCCACGGCGGTCCTGAACTTCGCCGCCGAGAGCCACGTCGACCGCTCGATCGAGGACGCCAGCGATTTCATCCGGACCAACGTCGTCGGCACCTTCGAGCTCCTGGAGGGAGCGCGGCACCACCTCGCCCAGGCCGGGGACGCCGAGCGCCAGGCCTTCCGCTTCCTCCACGTCTCGACGGACGAGGTCTACGGCAGCCTGGGGCACAAGGGCGCCTTCTCCGAGACGACGCCCTACGCCCCCAACTCGCCCTACGCCGCCTCCAAGGCGGCGGCGGACCACCTGGTGCGGGCCTACCGCGAGACCTACGCCCTGCCCACCCTCTTGACCAACTGCTCCAACAACTACGGGCCCTACCAGTTCCCCGAGAAGCTCATCCCGCTGATGATCTTGAACGCGCTCGAGGCCAAGCCGCTGCCGATCTACGGCGACGGCGGCAACGTCCGCGACTGGATCTTCGTCAAGGACCACTGCCGCGGCATCCTCCTGGTGCTCACCGAGGGGGCGATCGGCGAGCGCTACAACCTGGGCGGCGGCAGCGAGCGCACCAACCTGCAGATCGTCGACGCCCTCTGCGACATCCTGGAGGACGAGCGGCCGGCGGCCAAGCACAAACCGCTGAAGAAGGCGGGGCTGCAGAGCTACCGCGACCTGAAGACGCAGGTCCCCGACCGCCCGGGCCACGACCGCCGCTACGCCATCGACGACCGCAAGATCCGCCACGACCTCGGCTGGCGGCCCCGCCACGACCTCGACTCGGGGCTCCGCACGACGGTCCGCTGGTACCTCCAGAACCGCGCCTGGTGCGAGGCCATCCGCGGCCGCTACGACCGCGAGCGCCTGGGCCTCCTCCCCGACCCGGCCGCCGACGCGGTCGCCACCCCGATCTCGAAGTAACGATGTTCCATCCCTTGGATCTCGCGGGCGTGATCCTCGTCGAGCCGCGGGTCTTCCCCGACGCGCGGGGCTTCTTCCTCGAGACCTACCACGAGCGGAAGTACCGCGAGGGCGGCATCCCCGACCCCTTCGTCCAGGACAACCACTCGCGCTCGGTCAAGGGAACCCTCCGCGGCCTGCACGCCCAGCTGCGGATGCCGCAGGGCAAGCTGGTGCGCGCCATCGAGGGCGAGATCTTCGACGTCGCCGTCGACGTGCGCCGCGGCTCCCCCACCTTCGGCCGCTGGGTCTCGACGGTCCTCTCGGCCGGGAACTACCGCCAGCTCTACATCCCACCCGTCGGCTTCGCGCACGGCTTCTGCGTCCTCTCCGAGACCGCCCAGGTCGAGTACAAGTGCACCGACTTCTACGATCCCGGCGGCGAGCTCACCATCGCCTGGGACGACCCCCAGATCGGCATCGCCTGGCCGATCCAGGACCCCGTCATCTCCGACAAGGACCGCGCCGGCCGCCGGCTGGCCGACGTCCTCGACCTCCTGCCCGCCTACGAAGCGAAGACCGTCCCCTAACAAGATATTTTTCCCCATTGACGCGACGGATATCGGCCGTGGCGATCGTGTCGATGAGATACAAAATGATCGTGTTAAGCGAAAATGGAACAAGAAAATGATCGTCTGACGTCGCTTCTGGCCCAGATCGTTATCTATAGACGTAATTCGTTGATTCCATTCGAGTTAGGCTTGCGAAGCCGGAAAAACTTGCGTATCATGGCGCCATGCGCGAGCTGGTGGATCTGGCGCAGGCGATGAAGAGTCTCCGCGGCGCCCGCACGCAGCGGGAGGTGGCGCTCCGGGCAGACCTCTCCGCCGCGACCTGGAACCGCTACGAGAGGGGCAAGGTTCCTCGCTGGCCGGAGAGCAAGACCTTCAGCAAGATGGCCGCCGGCCTGGGTTGCGGCGAAGAAAGGCTCGATGCCGCGATCACGGAGGCGACCCGCAAGCGCTACGCGGCGAAGTCGGCCGGCCGCGCCGAGAGCGACATCGCCGAGGACGCCGCGGCCTACGGCACCGACGATCCCCTGCGGCGCGCCGCCCGCGATCATTTCCATCGGATAGCCGAAGAGTTCGCGGAACTCTACCTCCTGGCCATCCGGCCCCATCCCCCGTCCTGATACCCGAGCCTCCAGACCTCCTTCCCGACCGCCGGATCTGCTCCCCGGGGTTCCGACACTCCTCGCCATCCCTCCTCAATACTCCGACAGGTACCGGTTCTGCTCCCAGGGGTGGACGTGGCAGATGTAGTCCTCCCACTCCTGGCGCTTGGCGCGGAGGTAGTGCTCGAGGATGTGGTCGCCCAGGGCGGCCTTGACGACGTCGTCCTTCTCCATCTCGTCGAGCGCGGCGGAGAGGTTGGCCGGCAGCTGGCCGATCCGCAGGCGCCGCTTCTCGCGGTGGCTCATGGTGAAGATGTTCTTGTTGATCGGCTCGCCGGGATCGAGCTTGCGCTCGACGCCGTCGAGGCCGGCGGCGAGCATGACGGCGAGCGCCAGGTAGGGGTTGCAGGCGGGGTCGGGCATGCGCACCTCGCAGCGAGTCGACATGCCGCGCTTGGCCGGCACCCGCACCAGCGGGCTGCGGTTCTTCTCCGACCAGGCGACGTTGATCGGCGCCTCGAAGCCCGGGACCAGCCGCTTGTAGGAGTTGACGAGCGGGTTGGTCACCGCCGCGAAGGCGGCGGCGTGATCGAGGATGCCGCCGATGTAGGCGAGGGCGGTCTTGGAGAGCTGCCAGTTGCCCTTGGGGTCGTAGAAGGCGTTGTGGTGCTTGCCGTCGAGCAGGCTCTGGTGGCAGTGCATGCCCGAGCCGTTGACGCCGAAGATCGGCTTCGGCATGAAGGTGGCGTGGAGGCCGTGGTCCATGGCCACCTTCTTGACCACGAAGCGGAAGGTGGTGACGTTGTCGGCGCAGGCGACCGCCGGGGCGTACTTGAAGTCGATCTCGTGCTGGCCGGGGGCGACCTCGTGGTGGGCGGCCTCGACCTCGAAGCCCATCGCCTCGAGGACGATGACGATGTCGCGCCGGCACTCCTCGCCGAGGTCGACCGGCGTGAGGTCGAAGTAGCCGCCGACGTCGTGGGTCTCGAGCTTGACGTTGCCGGCCTCGTCCT
Source organism: Thermoanaerobaculia bacterium (assembly GCA_035603315.1). Lineage (GTDB taxonomy): Bacteria > Acidobacteriota > Thermoanaerobaculia > Multivoradales > UBA5704 > DATNKQ01. The sequence goes on along the minus strand of DATNKQ010000297.1, from coordinate 13,969 downwards.
TCTGGAAGAGGAAGAACTCCGCCTCCGGCCCGGCGACCATGGTGTAACCCATCTTCTTGGCCCGCTCCACCTGCCGCTTGAGGGTCATCCGTGGGCAGCCGGCGAAGGGGGTTTCGTCGGGCAGGAAGATGTCGCAGATCATTCGCGCCACCTTGGAGCCGTCGGGGTTGACCCAGGGATTCACCCGGAAGGTCTCGAGGTCGGGGACGAGCAGCATGTCCGACTCCTCGATCCTGGTGAATCCCTGGATCGACGAGCCATCGAAGAGAATCTGGCCGTCCAGGGCTTTCTCGAACTGGCTGCGCGGGATCTCCACGTTCTTGATCACGCCCAGGATGTCCGTGAACTGCAGGCGCATGAACCGGACACCCTCTTTGTCCGACGTCTTCAGGATCTCATCCCTTTGCATTCCGTTCTCCTCTCATTGACGTTTGGCAGAGTCTAGGCCATCGATTCCGAGGTTGCAAGGTCGAAAATTGCAAAATGATCTCTAAAATCTGCCGATTATGCACATTCTGCGGTGCAATGGACTCATCACCCGGAGCTCGTTTCCGCTGTCTTCATCGGTGCTTGCGCCGCTTTCGCTGTGCTACCATCACGCCGCTTTCGAGGACCTGGCACAATCGAGAGGAGACCGATGGAGGGAGAGGCGTTGAAGCTACCCCGGTTCAAGCTGCCCGCGCTCAAGGACGTGACCCGGCCCACCCGCTGGGACCTGGCCGCCATCGCCGTCCTCGCGGTGGGTCTCATCCTCACCGGCGCCAACCTGGCCGTGGCGCGCGCGAAGCCGGTGGGAGAGCCCTTCCCCGACGGCGCCACGGCGCTCTTCGTCTTCACCCAGCTCGCCGTCTCCCTGGGCGGCCTGCTGCTCCTCGGCAAGACCGCCAAGGAAGGCACCGGCTGGGGGAACCTGGCATCGATCCTGTCGATGTTCGTGGGGATGAGCGGCGTGCTCCTCGCCGCCGCCCTCTGGGCCGCCGCCTGACGCCCGCCCCTCCCGCATCCAATCGAGCGTGGGGCACGTAGGTTCCTGACGGGAGGACGAGCGGGTCGCCTCCCGGAGAGGAGCGGACGTGACCGACGCCCCAACTGCCGCCGCGCCGCCGAGAGGCCGGCGATCCCGCGCGCGGATCGCCGCCTATGCCGTGGCCGGAGCCGCCGCGGCCGCGGGCCTGATCCTGCTCGGCCGCCAGGCCGGGCAGTACGTGCCGCGCTTCGCCGAGTGGGTGGCCGGCCTCGGGCTGTGGGGGCCTCTCGTCTTCATCGCCGGCTACGCCGTCGCCACCGTCGCCTTCGTCCCCGGCGCCCTCCTGACGCTGGCGGCGGGGGCCATCTTCGGGCTCGTCCGGGGCACCCTCTACACCTTCGTCGGCGCGACGATCGGCGCCGCCGCTGCTTTCCTAGTCGCCCGCTACGCCGCCCGCGCCGCCATCGAACGGAAGACCGCCGGCAATCCCAGATTCCAGGCCATCGACCGCGCGGTGTCGAAAGAAGGCTTCAAGGTCGTCGCCCTCCTGCGGCTGTCGCCGATCTTCCCCTTCAACCTCCTCAACTACGCCTTGGGCCTCACCCAGGTCCGCTTCCTCGACTACTTCCTGGGTTCGATCGCCATGCTCCCCGGCACCCTGCTCTACGTGTACTACGGGAAGGCCGCCGGCAGCCTCGCCGCGGTGGCCGGCGGCGCCACGGTCGCCCGCGGGACCGAGGGCTGGGTCTCGCTGGGGATCGGGCTCCTGGCGACGATCGCCGTCACCACCTTCATCACCCGTCTGGCGAGCCGAGCCCTGCGCCAGCAGATCGACGAGCCGGCCCCGCCGGAAGGGTCCCACGACGGAGATCGCGGAGAGCGAGATGGTTGAGGCGACGACGGACCTCATCTCGCCGCTCGACGAGCACAACCTCAGGCTGATCGAGAACGTCCACCCCGGCGACTGGGTGAATCCCGAGCCCAAGGCCCGCTACCACCTGGTGGTGATCGGCGCCGGCACCGCCGGTCTGGTCTCGGCGGCGGGGGCGGCGGGGCTCGGCGCCCGCGTGGCGATCGTCGAGCGGCTCCTGATGGGGGGCGACTGCCTGAACGTCGGCTGCGTGCCCTCGAAGGGGGTGATCCGCGCCGCCCGCGCCTGGCACGAGGCGCGCCGCGGCCGCGCGCTCTTCGGCGCTCCGGCGGCGACCGGGGCGGGCGACTTCGGCGCCGCCATGGAGCGCATGCGGCGCCTGCGCGCGGGCATCAGCGTCAACGACGGCGCCCGCCGTTTCCGCGGTTTGGGGATCGACGTCTTCCTCGGCCAGGGCCGCTTCGTCTCGCCGGCAGAGGTGGAGGTCGGGGGACCCGGAGGACCCCGGCTGCGGTTCCGCCGCGCCGTCGTCGCCACCGGCGCGCGGGCCGCCGTTCCGCCAGTTCCCGGCCTGGCGGAGGCCGGCTACCTCACCAACGAAACCTTCTTCAACCTCACCCGGCTGCCGGCGCGGCTGGTGGTCCTGGGCGGCGGTCCCATCGGCTGCGAGATGGCGCAGGCCTTCGCCCGCTTCGGTAGCGAGGTGACGGTGCTCTGCAAGGACGGCCACGTCCTGCCGCGCGAGGACGCCGACGCCGCCGAGGTGGTGCAGCGGGCGATGCTCGCGGACGGCGTCCGCTGCGAGCTCGACGTCAAGGTCGTCGCGGTCGAGCGCCGCGGCGCCGAGAAAGCGGTGGCGATCGACGCCGGGGGCCAGCGGCGGGAGATCGCGGCCGACGAGATCCTGGTGGCGGCCGGGCGGGCGGCCAACGTCGAGGGGATGGGGCTCGAAGCGGCGGGGGTCGAGTTCTCCAAAGAGGGCGTGAAGGTCGACGACCACCTGCGTACGACAAACCCGAGGATCTATGCCTGCGGCGACGTGGCCTCCCGCTTCCTGTTCACCCACGTCGCCGACGCCCAGGCGCGGATCGTCCTCCAGAACTCCCTCTTTTACGGCCGCGCACGGGCGAGCGCCCTCGTCGTCCCCTGGTGCACCTACACCAGCCCCGAGATCGCCCACGTCGGCCTGTACGAAAGGGACGCCCGGGAGAAAGGGATCGCCGTCGACACCCTGACGGTCCCGCTCGCCGAGGTCGACCGCGCCATCCTCGACGGCGAAGACCAGGGTTTCCTGCGCCTTCACCTGGAGAAGGGGAAAGACCGCATCCTCGGCGCCACCCTCGTCGCCGAGCACGCCGGCGACATGCTGGGCGAGCTCTGCCTGGCGATCACCAAGGGCATCGGCCTGGGAACCATCGCCTCCGTGATCCACCCCTATCCCACCCAGGCCGAGGTGATCAAGAAAGCCGCCGACACCTGGCGCCGCGGCAAGCTGACCCCCTTCGTCAAGAAGCTCTTCGGATGGTGGTTCCGGGCGCTCGCCTGACCCGGCAGGAAGCTCCGACTACTCCTTCGACGCTGCCTCCCGGATGGCGTCGTCCATCGCGGCGAGCGTCACACCTTTCACCTTCGATTTGACCGCACCGGCGAGGGACAGCAGGTCGACCCTCTCGCCGCCGATCCCGTCGGTGCCGGCGCCGCAGATGAGGGCGCAGACCTGGGCGCCGGCGGGGGGCCGATAGCGGCCGGCCTGGAGGGCTGCGAGCGAGGCGGCGCCGGAGAGCTCGGCGGCGATCCCCAGCTCGAACCAGAGCCAGCGGGCGGCGGCGCGCATCTCCTCGTCGGTGACGAGGACGATCTCATCGACGTTGGCGCGGATGATGTCGAAATCGATCGGCTCGGTCCGGCGGGCGGCGAGCGTGTTGGCCGCCGTGCGGATCTCGGCGAGCTCGACGACCCTGCCGGCGCGCAGGCTCTCGTAGAGGGTGGGTGCGCCCACCGGCTCGACGCCGATCACCTGGATTCCCGGCTTCAGCGCCTTGGCCGCCAGGGCGACGCCGCTGATCAGGCCGCCGCCGCCGATCGCCACCAGCAGGACGTCCGTCTCCGGCGCGTCCTCGAGGACCTCGAGGGCGATCGTCCCCTGGCCGGCGATGATGGCGGAGTCCGCGAACGGATGGACGTAGGGCCGGCCCGCCGCCGCTGCGAACTCCTGCGCCGCGGCATTGGCGTCGTCCCACACCTCGCCCGCGCGCACCACCTCGGCGCCCCAGAGGCGGAGCTTGTCGGCCTTCGACTCGGGCGCGTTCGCCGGCAGATAGATGGTCGCCGGCGTCTTCGCCTGCCATCCCGCGTAAGCGACCCCCAAGCCGTGGTTGCCCCCCGAGGCGGTCACCAGGCCGCGCCGGACCTCCTCCGCCGGCAGGGTGAGCAGCTTGTTGGTCGCCCCGCGCGCCTTGAACGAGCCGGTGACCTGCAGGCACTCGAGCTTGAGCGACAGCCGCCCGCCGCCGGGGAGCGGGTCGTGCACCGGCCCCGGATGCACCAGCGGAGTGCGGCGGACGCGGTCGCGGATGCGCTCCCGCGCCGCCCGGACGTCGGCGATGTCGACCATCGCCTCGGCCTACTCCGCGGCGCGAGCGAGCTTCCGCGCGCCCGCGAGCTTTGCCTTGACGTAGTCGCGGTTCATGCGGGCGATGAAGTCGATGGAGATCCCCTTGGGGCAGACGGCCTCGCACTCGGCGTAGTTTGAGCAGGCGCCGAAGCCCTGCCCCTCCATGACCTCGACCATGGAGACGGCGCGGGCGACGCGCTCGGGCTGGCCCTGGGGAAGGAGGCCCAGGTGGGAGACCTTGGCGGCGGTGAAGAGCTGCGCGGCGCCGTTCGGGCACTGCGCCACGCAGGCGCCGCAGCCGATGCAGGCGGCGGCGTCGAAGGCGCGGTCGGCGATCGGCTTGGGGATGGGGGTGAGGTTGGCCTCGGGGGCGGCGCCGGTCGAGACCGAGACGTAGCCGCCGGCGGCGACGATGCGGTCGAAGGCGCTCCGATCGACCATCAGGTCCTTGACCACCGGGAAGGCCTTGGCCCGCCAGGGCTCCAGGACCAGCCTGTCGCCATCCTTGAAGTGGCGCATGTGGAGCTGGCAGACGGTGGTGTTGGGGAGCGGCCCGTGGGCGACGCCGTTGATGAGGAAGCCGCAGGAGCCGCAGATGCCTTCGCGGCAATCGTGGTCGAAGGCGATCGGCTCCTCGCCGCGCGCCGCCAGCTGCTCGTTCAGGACGTCCAGCATCTCCAGGAAGGAGCTGCGCTCGCTGATCCCCGTCGCCCGATACTCGGCCATGCGCCCGGGCGCGCAGGGGCCGGTCTGACGCCAAACGTGGAGGTTCAGGTCCATCACTTGTAGCTCCGGCGGCTCAGCTCGACCGCCTCGAAGGTGAGCGGCTCCTTGTGCAGGGCGGGCTTCTCGCCGGCGCCCTTCCACTCCCAGGCCGCGACGTAGGCGAAGTCGTCGTCGTTCCTGAGCGCCTCGCCGTCCGGCGTCTGGTGCTCCTCGCGCAGGTGGCCGCCGGCGGACTCGTCGCGCACCAGGGCGTCCAGGCACATCAGCTCGGCGAGCTCGAAGAAGTCCGCCACCCGCCCCGCCTTCTCCAGCTCCTGGTTGACCTGCTCGCCAGCGCCGGGGATGCGGACGTCGCGCCAGAACTGCTCGCGGAGCGCCGGGATCAGCTCCAGGGCCTTCTCCAGGCCGGCCGCGTTCCTGGTGATGCCGCAGAGGTCCCAGCAGATCTTTCCCAGCTCGCGGTGGAAGGAGTCGACGCTGCGCTTGCCCTTGGCGGCGAGCAGCCGGCGGAGGCGGTCGGCGGTCTCCGCGGCGGCGGCGGCAAAGGCGGGACGGTCGGTCGAGAGCTTTTCCCCCAGACGGCCGGCCAGATAGTTGCCGATCGTATAGGGAAGGACGAAGTAGCCGTCCGCCAGCCCCTGCATGAGGGCGCTCGCCCCCAGGCGGTTGGCGCCATGGTCGGAGAAGTTCGCCTCGCCGAGGACGAAGAGGCCCGAGATCGTGCTCATGAGGTCGTAGTCCACCCACAGGCCGCCCATCGTGTAGTGGGGAGCGGGGTAGATGCGCATGGGCGTCTTGTAGGGGTCCTCGCCGGTGATCTTCTCGTACATCTCGAAGAGGTTGCCGTAGCGGTCCTCGATCACCCGCCGGCCGAGCCGCTGGATGGCCTCGGCGAAGTCCAGGTAGACGCCGTTCTTCTCTGGTCCCACGCCGCGGCCTTCGTCGACCACCGTCTTGGCGTTGCGGGCCGCCACGTCGCGCGGCACGAGATTCCCGAAGGCCGGGTACTTGCGCTCCAGGAAGTAGTCGCGGTCCGCCGCCGGAATGCTCTCCGCCGGCCGCGCGTCGTGGGGGTCCTTGGGCACCCAGATCCGCCCGTCGTTGCGCAGCGACTCGCTCATCAGGGTGAGCTTGGACTGGTAGTCGCCGGAGGCCGGGATGCAGGTGGGGTGGATCTGGGTGAAGCAGGGGTTGGCGAAGTAGGCGCCGCGGCGGTGGGCGCGCCAGATCGCCGTCGTGTTCGAGCCCTTGGCGTTGGTCGACAGGAAGTAGACGTTGCTGTAGCCGCCGGTCGCCATCACCACCGCGTGGCCGGCATGGGCGCTGATGGCGCCCGTCACCATGTCGCGGACGATGATCCCCAGGGCGCGCCCGTCCTCGACGACGAGATCGAGCATCTCGGTGCGCGGGAACATGACGACCTTGCCGGCGTCGATCTCCTTGCACAGCGCCTGGTAGGCGCCCAGGAGGAGCTGCTGCCCGGTCTGGCCGCGGGCGTAGAAGGTGCGCGAGACCTGGGCGCCGCCGAACGAGCGGTTGTCGAGCAGGCCGCCGTACTCGCGGGCGAAGGGGACGCCCTGGGCCACGCACTGGTCGATGATCCGGACCGAGAGCTCGGCCAGGCGATGGACGTTGGCCTCCCGCGAGCGGAAGTCGCCACCCTTGATGGTGTCGTAGAACAGCCGGAAGACGCTGTCGCCGTCGTTCTTGTAGTTCTTGGCGGCGTTGATCCCCCCCTGCGCGGCGATCGAATGGGCCCGCCGGGGGCTGTCCTGGAAGCAGAAGCACTTCACCTCGTAGCCGAGCTCGGCCAGGCTCGCCGCGGCCGAAGCGCCGGCCAGCCCGGAGCCCAGCACGAGGATGGTGAACTTCCGCTTGTTGTTGGGGTTGACCAGCTTCAGGTGATCGCGGTGCTCCTCCCACTTGGCGGCCAGCGGGCCGGGCGGAACCTTGGGGTCGAGCGTCGTCACGAGGGCTCCCTACGAGACCAGGCCGAAGAGGACGGCGAGCGGGAAGGAGACGTTGCCGACGGTGATGATCCAGGCGAAGGCATGGGCGAAGCCGCTGCGCCAGGCGTTGAAGCGCGGATGGTTCCAGCCCAGCGACTGGAAGAGGCTCCACAGGCCGTGGTAGAGGTGGAGGCCGAGCGCGAGCTGCGCCACGACGTAGAAGAGCGCCACCCACCAGACGCGGAAGCTCGCCACCACATTGTGGTAGACGTCCCCCTCCCGGAAGCTCGGGTTGAGCTTGCCGAAGGTGAGGTCGAGCAGGTGGTAGACGACGAAGAGGAGGATGATCACGCCGCCCCAGCGCATGGTCCGCGAGGCATAGCTGGCGTGGACCATCTCGCGCCGCGCGTACCCCGCCGGCCGCGCCGCCCGGCTCAACATCGTGACCTGCCAGGCGGCCGCGATGTGGAGGACGACCGCCACCAGGAGGACGCTGCGGACGATCCACAGGAGGCCGCTCGGCGGCAGGGCCGGCGTGCCCACGGAGCGCAGGAAGGCGGCGTAGGCGTTCAGCACCTGCGGCCCCTCGTAGAGCTTGAGGTTGCCGATCATGTGGCCCAGCACGAAGCCGAAGAGGACGATGCCGGAGACCGCCATCACCGCCTTCTTGCCCACCGCGGAGCTGTAGAGATCGCCGAACCAGGACATGGAAACCCCGCCTCCCTCGCTCTTATCCTATGTCAACGCTGTCGACTTGTGACGGCTTTCACAAAGCCAAGATCGGCGGTGCTGGGGCTCCAGCTGGCCTCGCGAAGCGATTGGCAGCGCCCCACCTTCTACCGCTGCAAGCGCCTGGCGATCCCGGGCGCGCCCCCGAAAGAGCGGAGCGAGGCCAGCTGGAGCCCCGGCAACCCTGACGGTGGGTTTGTGAGGCTAGCGCCGGCGCCGCCGCCTGCGGACCCGCGTCTGTACCTCGGTCTCGGCGGCGGGCTCCTGCCGCGCCGGCCGCCGCCGCGCCGCCGCCTGCCAGACGGCCAGCGCCTCGCCCCCCTCGCCGGTCGCCTCGACCAGCAGCTCGAAGAGCAGGATGGCGTCGTCGAAGTAAGGCTTGCGGGCGAAGCGCACCCGCTCGGGCGCCGTCCAGCCAGGCTCGCAGAGCCGCTGGAAGCCCATCAGCGCCTGCAGGATTTGCTGTGACTTCAGGTTCGAGACGGTGAAGCGGGCGACGAAAGGGGCGACCTCCTCCTCGATCAGCAGCTCGATGGCGGCGCGGTTCATCGGGCGCTGGTTGACCGCCTCGACGTCGTAGCGGCGCAGGAGCACCTTGGGGAGGAGGAGGGCGGCCAGGAGCGCGCTGTCGGAGAGCTCGCGCCCGGCAGCCACGAAGCGGTCGATGACGGGCAGGATCTGGCCGAACTCGCCGAGGCCCCGCTCCCCCGCCGTCAGCATGGCGTAGGCCTCCGGAAGCATCACCTCGAGGAGCCCGAGCTCCAGCATCCACTGCATGGCCGCCCCGGCGTGCCCGCAGCGCAGGAGCTGCGCGATCTCCTCCGTCACCCGCGCCGGCGAGGCCTTGTCCAGCTCCTTGCGGTGGCGGTGGATGGCCTCCTGGGTGCGGCTCTCGATGCCGAACCCCAGGCGGCCGGCGAACTCGCACGCCCGCAGCATGCGCACCGGGTCCTCGCGAAAGCGGACGTCCGGATCGCCGATCGCCCGCACGAGCTTGCGGTCGAGGTCCTCGATGCCGCCGACGTAGTCGAGCACCGAGAAGTCGGCGATGTCGTAGAAGAGGGCGTTGATGGTGAAGTCGCGGCGGAAGGCGTCCTGGCGCGGCGTGCCGTAGGAGTTGTCGCTGGTGATCAGCAGGTCTCCCGGCTCGCCTGCCTGCTCGTCCGGCTCGGGATCGCGCCGGAAGGTCGACACCTCGACCGTGTCCCCCTCGTGGAAGAAGACGTGGACGAGGCGGAACCGGCGGCCGATGATGCGGGAGTTCGAGAACAGGCGCCGCACCTCGTTGGGCCGCGCATTGGTGCCGACGTCGAAGTCCTTCGGCCGGCGGCCCAGGAGCAGGTCGCGGACGCTCCCCCCCACCAGATAGGCCTTGTAGCCGGCGTTGTGCAGCCGGTAGAGGACCTTGGTGGCGTTGCGGTCGATGTGCTTGCGGGAGATCGGATGTTCGGCGCGGGGAACGACTCTTAGCCCCGCCTCGTCGGCTTCGCTCACGGGGCGATTATATGGGTCCGGGGGAGCTCACCGACGGCGAGGGGAAAAAAGGTCGGCCGGGGCGGATGGATGGCGGGAGACCCGCCCCGGCCGTGGAGGGAGAGGAGAGGGAGTCTGGTCAGCCTCCGTGGTGGCCGTCGTGGTTTCCGTGATGGTCGTGTTGGTCGTGACGCCCGTCCGAGGAGCGGTGACTGTCCCCACGGCCGTCGGATCGGCGGCCGCCGTCACGGCCATCGAACCGGCGGTCATGGAAGCCGCGATCGTCGAAGCGGCGATCGCTGCCGCGCCCGTTGAAGCGCCCGTTGAAGCGGTTGTCGAAGCCCCGCCCGACGGAGCCGCGGTCGTCGAAGCGGCGGTCATGGAAGCCGCGGTCCTCGAACCGGCGGTCGCCGCCGCGTCCGTTGAAGCGGTTGTCGAAGCCCCGCCCGAAGGAGCCGTCGAAGGACCGGCGGTCGTAGCTCCGGCGGTAGTAGCTGCCTCCGTAGTATCCGCCTCCGTAGTAGCCGCCGCCGTTGTAGTAGCCGTCATACTGCGGCGCGTAGCGGATGAAGGCGGCTTCGGGATCGTAGCCGTAGTTGCGGAAGTAGGCACTGACGACCGGGCAGGCGCGGTCGTGGTAGTAGACGCCGTGGTCCACGAAGCAGCGCGAGGTGCAGTGATAGCCGCCGTAGGCGATCGGCTGATAGGCGCGGTAGTAGTACGCCGGAGCGTAGGCGGCGAAGGGCTGGCCGAGGACGAACGAGAGGCTGAGGCCGCCGACGCGGAACCCGGTGCCGATCGAGAACCATCCGTAGGCGTGAGCCGGGGCCGTGAGGCCGGGCGCAAACATCGTGGCGCCGGCCAGGATCGCGGTCATGAGCATCTTGCGCATTGTCATCATCCTCCTTGTGAAGCCCTTGTTCCATGATCCGTGCCAGCTCTTCGAGCTCCGGCAGCCAATGCCGTAAGCCATTGCATCCCAATCGTTTGTCGAAGGAGCCTCCGGATGGAGGCCAGGCGCCTCGCGAGCGCACGTCCCCTGCCGGGGACGGGGGTGATGCCTGGAGTGGTCTCGCGGGAGGGACGTCCAGGATAGACTGAAACACGTGCCCGTCGCCCCTGCGCTCGAAGCCGTCGGCGTCCGCAAGACCTACGGCGACGGCACTACGGCGCTGGCGGGGGTCGACCTCGCGGTGGCGACCGGCGAGACGCTGGCCCTGGTCGGCGAGAGCGGCTCTGGCAAGACCACCCTGCTGCGGCTCTGGAACCGCATGGTGGAGCCCACTTCCGGCGAGGCGCGGGTCGAGGGGCGCGCGGTCCGCGACCTCGATCCGATCGAGCTCCGGCTCCGTATCGGCTACGTGCCCCAGGACGGCGGGCTCCTCCCTCACTGGACGGTCTTCGAGAACGTGGCGCTGGTCCCCAGGCTCCTCGGCTGGGAGCCGCGCCGGCGGCGGGAGCGGGCGCGAGAGATGCTGGAGCTGGTGGGGCTCGATCCCGGCCTCCACGGCGAGCGCTACTCGGCCGAGCTCTCCGGCGGCCAGCGCCAGCGGGCGGCCTTCGCCCGCGCGCTCGCCGGTGACGCCGCCATCGTCCTCCTCGACGAGCCCTTCGGCGCCCTCGACGCCCTCACCCGCCAGGAGCTCCAGCAGCAGTTCCTCGAGCTCAAGGGCCGGCTCGGCAAGACGATGACCTTGGTCACCCACGATCTCGGCGAGGCGTTTCGGCTCGGCGACCGCATCGGCGTCATGCGCGGCGGCCGGCTGCTCCGCCTCGACACTCCGGAGGAGATCGCCCGCCACCCCGGGGACGACTACGTCCGCCGTCTCCTCGACCTGCGCGCCGGCCTCGACCCGGCGCCGATCCCCGGAGGCGCCTCTGCCCTCTGAGGTAGGGTGCGCTCCGCGCACCTTCCCAATAGGGTGCGCTCCGCGCACCTTCCAACCGCGAGCCTGGCGAGCGCTTCTCCTGTTCGCGGTGATCCTCCTCACCGCCCTACCCGTCCAGGCCGCCGGTGGCACCGTCGTCGTCGGCTCCAAGAACTTCGAGGAGAGCCGTCTCCTGGCCGAGATCTTCGCCCAGCTCATCGAGGGCCGGACCGGCCTCAAGGTCGAGAGGCGGCTCGGCCTCGCCGGCACGCAGGTCTGCTTCGAGGCCCTGCGCACCGGCGCCATCGACCTCTACCCGGAGTACACCGGCACCGGCCTCGTCACCCTTCTGGGCGAGCCCGCCCGCGGCAGCGCGAACCAGATCCTCAACCGCGTGCGCAGCGAGTTCCTGGCGCGGTGGGACCTCTGGTGGCTCAGCCCTCTGGGATTCGAAAACTCCTTCGAGGTGGCGGTGCCGGCCGAGCTCGCGCGGCGCGAAGGCCTCGATACCCTGACCGACCTGGCGCGGGTGGCCCCCCGCCTCCGCGGCGGCTTCGGCTACGAGTTCGTGGGCCGCGAGGACGGGCTGCTCGGCCTCGCCAAGGCATATGGATTGCATTTCCGCCAAGTCCAGCCGATGCAGCAGGCGATCCAGTACCGCGCCGCCGGCGAGCGCCGGATCGATGCCCTGGACGTCTACACGACCGACGGCCGCCTCGTGCTCTACAACCTCAAAGTGCTGCGCGACGACCGCCACTTCTTCCCCCCGTATGAGGCCGCCGCCCTGACGCGCGGCACCGCCCTCCGCGCCCATCCCGAGGTGGGGGCGGCGCTCGGCCTCCTGGGCGGCGCCCTGGACGCCGACCGCATGCGGGCCTTGAACCTGCGGCTGCAGGAGGGTCACGAGAGCGAGGCGGTGGTGGCGCGGGACGCCCTCCGCGACCTCGGCCTCGCCGGCGCCGCGGCGCGGGGGAAGCGGCAGGAAGGCCGTTCGCACGGCGCCGGCCTCCTCCCCTACCTCTGGCAGGAGCGCTCCGCCCTCCTCCGCCGCACCCTCGAGCACCTCGGCCTCTCGGCCCTGGCGCTCGGCTTCGGCTGCCTCGCCGCCATCCCCCTGGGACTCTTCCTGGAGCGCCACCGGCGGCCGGCCGAGGGGGTGATCCGCGGGCTCGGCCTCACCCAGACCATCCCGTCGCTCGCCCTCCTCGCCTTCTTCATTCCCTTCCTGGGCGTCGGCGCGCTGCCCGCCGTCGTCGCCCTCTGGATCTACTCGCTCTACCCCATCGTGCGCAACACCTTCACGGGAGTCCGCGACGCCGATCCGCGCGCCGTCGAGGCGGCGACGGCGCTCGGCATGACCGACGGCCAGGTCCTCCGCCTGGTGCGGCTGCCGCTCGCGGCGCCGGTCCTCATGGCCGGGGTGCGCACCGCGGCGGTCCTGACCATCGGCACCGCCACGCTCGCCGCCTTCATCGGCGCCGGCGGGCTGGGCGAGCCCATTGTCACCGGTCTGCAGCTCGCCGACAGCCGCATGATCCTCTCCGGCGCCATCCCGGCGGCCCTCCTCGCCCTGCTGGTCGACGGCGTCCTGGGGCGGGTCGAGGGGGCACTCCGGCCGCCGGGGCTGGAGGCGCGGAGGTGAGCCTGCTCAGGGAGCGCGCCGCCGAGCGGGTGGTGATCGAGGTGCGCGCCGGGGCGGGGGGCGGCAGGCGCGCGCGCGCGGAGCTCCGGGAGGCGCTCCTCCGCCGCCCGCGGGAGATCCCCTCGAAGCTCTTCTACGACGACCGCGGCTCGGCGCTCTTCGAGCGCATCACCGAGCTCCCGGAGTACTACCAGACGCGGACCGAGCTCGCCCTCCTGACCGCCATCGCGCCGCGCCTGGTGGCGGCCTCGGGCGCCGAGGAGCTGGTCGAGATCGGCTCCGGCGCGGCGACCAAGACGCGCGTCCTCCTCGACTGCATGGAGCAGGAGGGGAAGCTCAGCCTCTACGTGCCGTTCGACGTCGCGCAGGGGACCATGCGCCGGGTCGCCGAGGAGCTGACGGCGGAGTATCCCGGCCTCGCGGTGCACGGGGTGGTGGGCGACTTCATGGCCCACCTGGGGCATATCCCGGAGGGCGGGCGGCGGCTCGTCATCTTCCTGGGCGGCACCATCGGCAACCTGCGGCCGGCCGAGGCGGGGGAGTTCTTGACCGGCCTCGGCCGCGAGATGTCGCCCGGCGACTGCTTCCTCCTGGGCACCGACCTCGTGAAGCCGGTGGAGCGCCTGGAGGCGGCCTACAACGACGCCCAGGGGGTGACCGCCGAGTTCAACCGCAACATCCTCCTGGCGGTCAACGACCTGACGGGCGGCGACTTCGATCCCCGGGCCTTCCGCCACCAGGCCTTCTACAACCGCGACGAGCAGCGCATCGAGATGTGGCTGGTCTCCCTCGTCCGTCAGCGGGTCCGCCTGCCGGCGATCGACCTCGCCTGCGAGCTCGCAGAAGGCGAGGAGATCTTGACCGAGATCAGCGCCAAGTACGACCGCCCCCGCCTCGAATCGCTGCTCACCGCCAGCGGCTTCCAGCCCGTCGACTGGTACACCGATCCCGAGAACCTGTTCGCGTTGTCGCTGTCGAAGAAGCCTTAGCGACCGCCGACCGCGTATCCGGTCCCGAACGTCTCCTTCCACCCCGCCGTCGCCACCAGGCCGGCGAGCGCTCGCTCCAGGAGGACCTGATTCTCCCGCTTGACGAGCCAGGTGCTGCGGCCGGAGGGGTGCGGCAGGGGG
>DATNKQ010000290.1:0-12736 GCA_035603315.1 Thermoanaerobaculia bacterium | reverse complement strand
AGGGTGCCGAGCGGCGTCCACGCGAGCCGACCCAGCGCCGCCGCCACGAGGACGATCACCAAGAGCAGGCTCCAGAAGAGGACCGCCGGGCCGAGGCGGGGTCCGCCCAGGAGGAGGATCCAGCGGCCGGCCGGGTTCTCTAAGGTGACGAGCGCGTTGACGCTGGGGATCTTCAAGTCCACGGCGGGCGTGCGGAAGAAGAGCGACGCCCCGCGGTCCTCCCGCCAGGCGAGTGCAATCTGCTGCGCCCCCGGATGGATCGGCAGCGCCACCTGCCGCCCCTCCTGACGGATGGGCTGGGGGCGGCCGTCGATGGCGACCCCGGTGAGCTCCGCTCGCTCGGGGAGCGCCACCACGTGCAACCCGCCGCGGCTGCTGCGGAGAGCGAGGTCGAGGCGGACCTCGGTCGCGCGGAGGCCGGGGGTGACGGCGAGCACGCTGCGCTCGACGGTCAGCGACTGGCCGGCGACTCCCTCCGGGCGGGAGACGGCGAGCTTCACCGTCTCGCCCGGCCAGGGGCGCCATTCGGGGACCCGCTTCTCCAGGCCCTCCGCGGGCTGGACGGCGGGGATGCCGCGCGCCTCGAAATGCCAGATGGGGCTGGCGTCGAGCCGCCAGACCTCGGTCCAGGCCAGCGTGCGCGGCGCGGTGAGGACGATCTCCGGACCCACCTCGAGCGTCGAGGTCCAGGAGGTCTCGAAGGCCTGCGGCCCCAGGCTCACCTGCACCGCTCCCTTCTCGACGCGGATGCCGGCCGTGGTCACCGACTCGCCGGGCAGGAGCGGCACCGCGGCGACCGCCGGCGTGCCCAGGGGCGAAAGGCGCTGGACCCGGGTCTCCATCTGCCAGGTGAGGCCGAAGTGGAGCGTGCGGTCGACCTCGAGGAAGGGCGGCAGCTCGCCCGGTTGGAGGGCTCCCGACGCCGCCCCGGCGCCGCGGCTGCGGCTGAGCTGCAGGCTGTCGTCGGCCGCGCCGTCCTCATGGATGCCGTCGATGGTCCAGCCGCTGGCGGACGCCTCGGCGTGATGCGGCTTGAGAGGCAGGGGGATCTGCACGAGGTCGCGCGGGGGCAGCGGCCCGCTCGCCAGGATCTCGTGCCGGCCGGGTCCCACCCGCACCCAGAGACGGCCGTCGTCCGAGCGCACGACGCCCGCTTGCGCGCCGTCCACCTGCACCTCGGCCGGCACCCACTGCTGGGCGCCGCCGGGGATCGGCACCGCCACCGCCGCCGCGGCGCCCACCTCGAAGCGCAGGCGGAGCAAGGCCGGCGAAGCCTCGACGAAGAGGCGCGGGCTCGCCGCGCAGTGGGGATGGCAGGCGGGCTTCTCCGTCAGGGCCTTCCCCAGCTTGTCGAGGAGATCCTGGGGCGGAATGTCCGCCGCCGCGGCGCCGGGCGGCGCGAGGAGGGCCGCCAGCAGGACCCCCAGCAAGACCAGCAGGGCCGCCGCCGCGGGGGGCCGGCGCCAGGTCGGCGGCGCGGCGGCCAGCCCGAGGATTCGCAGGACGAGGAGGGCCAGGAGCGCCGCCCGCAGGAAGGCGAGGACGAAGTTGGCGCCGGGACCGAGGAGGAAGAAGCGGATCCGCTGGTGCCTCTCCACCGGACCGCTCCAGCTCAGCCTCACCTGGTTCCACTGCCAGGCCGGCAGGCCCGGACCGGTGTTGACGACCGCCTTGGGATCGACCTCCTGGAGCGCGGCCCCGTAAGCCCTGCCGGGCGCGCCGTCCTTGGCGATGAGGGAGGGAACCGCTGGCGGCGGCAGTGGCTTCGGAGCCACGACGCCGGCGCCGCCCACCATGCCCGCCGCGGTCTCGGTCGGAGCGGTCTCCTCCTCCTTCTCCTCCACGGCGGCCTCCGGCTCCTGCTTGACCTTTCCGCCGAGGTAGCCGAGCCCGTGGAGCTGGTCTGCTCGCGTCTTGCTGACGGCTCCCTCCGGCGGCTGCGGGCGAAGCGAAGCCTGAAGGGTCCGGTCCACCACGGCGCCCTCGGCGCCCACCGAGGTGTACGGGTGCTCGAGGGCGGGATGGATCGCCTGCCGGATCTGTTGCACGAGGAAGGCGACGGTGACGAGCGCCAAGGCCACCAGCGCCGCCGCCTGGAAGAGGCGCACGAACGAACGGAGCCGCCCCTCGGCGGGGAGCATCCGCAGGAGGGCGGCGCCGGCCAGCACGGCCAGCCAGGTCCACCGCGGCGCCTCGGCCTCCTGCCAGGTCAGCACCATGGCCGCCAGGGCGAGCAGCCCCCAGCGGTTGCCCCACAGGTGGCGGACGGCGAGAGCGATCAGCAGGACGAGGAAGAGGTCGAGCAGCGTCCAGAGGCCGAACCAGGTGCCCGGCGCTTCGTCGACGCCGGTGGCGGCCAGGAGCTTCCAGCCGGGCGGCAGGTTGAGCACCCCCGAGACCTGCTGGAAGTCGTGGTCCCAGCTCACCGCCGGAAGCGCGAAGCGGCCGGGGATCCGCCCTTCGGCGGCGACCAGCAGCTGCCCCTGGCGGACCTCGACGCCCGCCGCTCCCCCCGCTCCGACCGCACCGAAGGCGCCCGCCGCTCCGGCAGCGCCCCCCGCTCCGGCAGCGCGGCGGGTGATCACCTGATCGCGGCCGTCGATCACCACCCGCTCGAGCCGGCTGGGCGGCGCCATCTCCAACCGCCAGTTGCGGCTGAGGGTGCCGGAGAGCCGGTCCTGCCAGGTGTAGCCGCCGCCGTCGAAGTCGAGCCAGAGGACCCGCTCGAGGGCCAGCTTGTCCGGCGCGGCGTCGCCGCGCTGCCGCTCGGCGAGGCGCAGGGTTTCGCCCGGGCGCAGCCGGTAGGCGGGGAGGCGCTTCCAGTCGTCGGGAAGCGCCGTCTGCTGCGGATCCACCGCCTGCGCGCCCAGGACGTCGACGACCCGCAGGCTCGGCCGGGCGTCGAAGGCCCAGATTTCCTCGTTCGCCCACGGTCCGCCCGGCGGCGGCAGCGCCAGCTCGGCTGCCGGTCCCTGGTAGCGCGCCACGAGCTCGAGCGTCCAGGTCCCGGGGCGCACCTGCGCCCGCAGCCGGCCGTCCGGCTCCAAGCGGGCCGGCAGCGGACCGGTGAGCGCCACGGGGATGAACCCCGGCGGCAGCGCGCGGCCGAGCAGCACCTCGCGCGCCTTCCCGGCGACCGCCAGCCGGATCCGCGTCACCAGGAGGAGCGGCACCTCGTCGATCACCCGCCGGGAGACGAGGATCTCCAGCTTTTCCTCTTCCGTGGCCGTCGCCGCGGAGCGCTGCAGGAACACCTGCCCCGAGCCGTCGCGCTCGGGGAAGGGGACGGCCGCCCCGCGCACCCGGAGCGCCAGGAGGCCGACCTTCGCCGGCACGGGGAGGGACTCCGGCACGCTGTCCCAGCGGAAGACGCCGCTGATCGTGTGGCTCCCCGGCGCCAGCCAGAGCGCGGGCCGGTCGTCGTCCGTCACCGCCGCCGCGGGCTTGCCGTCCAGCCGGAGGTCGAGCGGCCACCGCCGGTCGTCGCCCGGCAGCGGCACGAAGCCGGCGACCTCGACGCTCCAGGCCTGCTGAAAGGTGCCGCCCTTCTCGCCGAGGTCGAGCGCCAGCCGGCCCGGCCAGACGCACCGCGTCTCGTCGTCGTCGCCCAGGAGATACGGGCAGAGCGCGCTCTCCTGGCCGCGCAGCGCCCAATCCGTCCACGGCCGGAGCGGCTCGGGGACGCGCTCCCGGGGGAGCGGCTGCGCGGCGGCGGGCGCCGCGGCAAGCGCGGCGAGGGCGGTCGCGAGGAGGAGCCACGGCGCGGCAGGGCAGTGGTGCACGGTCTCGCTCCTTTCGGAGAGCTGCTGGTGATTAGACACCGATGCTAGCGCAGATGTTCCCGCGATCTGCCGCGAACCCGTCGCTGCTACTATTTCGAGCCGCCGGAAGCCACGGAGGATCGCATGATCGGCAACCGCCTGAAATCGCTGGGTCTCGCTGGACTGTTCCTCGTCGCCATTCCGGCCGCAGCCTCCGCGCAGCCCTTCGACTTTCCGCCGGCCGCCGCCGGCGACACGGCGGCGCTTTCCAGGGCCATGCCGGGATTGGCGGAAAGGGTGATTGCCGTCTACAAGGAGGGCGATCGCGACCGGTATCTCGACAACCTGTTCCGGCTGCAGACCGTCGCCGGCCGCTACGCCGAGGCCGACAAGACCCTGACCTCGCTGCGCGAGCTGCGCCGGACGGCAGACCCGCGCATGTCGCCGGCGACCAACGTGCAGTACCAGATCTATGCGCGGGCCAAGGCCGCCGAGGCCGCCGGGAAGCCCTTCGAGGAGGCCTTCCGGCAGGCATTCCGCGAAACGCTCGGCCCGCTGGACGACCGGACCTCGGCTCTCGTGATGCGCGCGCTCGGGGTCGATCCGTTCGTGCTCCAACTGGACCTGAGCCAGGCGCTGGAGCGGCAGAAGGCCAAGAGCGCGATCTCGCTCGCCGACGCGCTCGGCCTGATCCGCGCCTACCAGGTGGAGCGGGCGTACGAGAGCATCGCGCCGCTCGCCGCGCCGCTGATCGCGGAGGACGATCAACGCCGCTATGTCATCGACCGCGACCTGCAGGTGAGGACGCCGGAGGGCGCGACGGTCTGCGTGATGGTGGTCCGCCCGCGTGCGGCTTCGGGCCGGCTGACGGCGCTCCTCAACTTCACCATCTACGCCAATCCCGTCACTCTCCTCAGCGAGGCGCGGCGGACGGCGTCCAACGGCTATGCCGGCGTCGAGGGCCTGACCCGCGGCAAGGGATGCAGCCCCGACGCGCCGGTTCCCTACGAGCACGACGGCACCGACGCGGCGGCGGTGATCGATTGGATCAGCCGCCAGGCGTGGAGCGACGGCCGGGTCGGGATGTACGGCGGCAGCTACGAGGGCTTCACGCAGTGGGCGGCGGCCAAGCACATGCCGAAGGCGCTCAAGGCGCTGATGCCGTCGGTGACGGTGGCTCCCGGCATCGACGTGCCGATGGAAGGCAACGTCTTCCAGAGCTTCGTCTACTCCTGGCCCTTCTATGCAGCGACGGGAAAAGGTCTCGACGACAAGGCCAACAACGACCGCGCGCGGTGGCGCAAGCTGAACCGCGATTGGTACACGAGCGGCCGCTCCTACCGCTCGTTGGACAAGATCGACGGCACGCCGAACCCACTTTTCGACCGCTGGCTGGAGCATCCGAGCTACGACGACTACTGGCAGCGCATGATTCCGTTCGGAAAAGAGTTCGCCAAGATCGACATCCCGGTCCTGACGACGACGGGCTACTACGATGGCGGCATGATCGGGGCGCTCTACTATTTGGCCGAGCACTACAAGCACGATCCGCACGCGGAGCACTATCTGGTGATCGGTCCTTACGATCACGTCAGCGGGCAGCGCGGGACGGCGCGCCTCCTCGGCGGATGGGTCGAGAACCTGAACGGCTACCAGCTCGACGCGGCGGCGCGCCTCGACTTGGGCGAGCTGCGCTACCAATGGTTCAACCACGTCTTCAAGGGCGGTCCGAAACCCGCGCTGCTCAAGGACAGGATCAACTACGAGGTGATGGGCGCCGATGAATGGAAGCACGCGCCGTCGCTCGACGCGATGGGCAACCGGTCGCTCAAGCTGCATCTGAGCTCGGCGCGTTCCGGAGACATGTACCGATTGAGTGAGGAGAAGCCTCCGGGGGATTCCTTTCTTTCCCAGCGGATGGACTTCGCCGACCGCAGCGACGTCGATCGCATCTCGCCCGGCGGCGGCATCGTCGACAAGGATCTGGACACCTGGGGCAGCCTCGCCTTCGTGAGCGATCCGTTCCCGAAACCGACCGAGGTGAGCGGCCTCTTCTCCGGCGAGCTCGACTTCAAGGCCAACAAGAAGGACCTGGACGTCTGGATCGGGTTGTACGAGCGGATGCCGAGCGGCGAGTATTTCCAGCTCTCGACCTACATGGCGCGCGCCAGCTATGCCAAGGACCGTAGCCATCGCCAGCTGCTGACGCCCGGCAAGCGGCAGCAGCTGCCCTTCAAGAGCGGCCGCCTGACGAGCCGCAAGTTCGCGGCGGGAAGCCGCCTGGTGGTCCTGCTCGGAATCCCCAAGGATGCCGGCACGCAGATCAACTACGGCACCGGCAAGGACGTCAGCGACGAATCGATAGCGGACGCGAAAGAGCCGCTGCAGATCGAGTGGTACGGCGACAGCTTCATTGTTGTTCCGGTCTGGAGATAGAGGCCGGAGCCACGTCGTCCAGCGATCTGACCTCCAGCCCTGCGATCCCCGGGAGCCGCCGGTCCTCGCTGACGAAGGCCTGCGCGCCGGCATGGAGGGCCGTCGCCAGGTGGAGGGCGTCGGGGGTGCGCAGCGGGTGGGCGGCGCGCAGGCCGGCGGCGAGCTCCGCGATCTCGCTGCTCACCGGCAGGACGGCGAGGTTGGGAAACGACTCGAAGAGCTCGCGGTAGCGCCGGCAGAGGTCGTCCATCCGGCGCCGCTTGGGGACGACGAGGACCTCCATCAGCGAGAGGACGGAGGCGACGAGCCGGCAGCGCCCTTCCTCGGCCGCCTTCAGGAGCCGGCCGGCCGCCTCCCCGAACTCTTCGTTGCCCTCGAAGTGGTAGACGAAGAGCATGGTGTCGATCCCATAGAGCGGCGGCCCGCCGCCCGGCCCGGACCCCTTGGCGCCCCTCACTCCCAGGACTCCCGCTCGCGCTCGACGGCCGCCGCGCCGCCCTCCTCGCGCCACATCTCGGCTCCCAGCCCGCGCGAGCTCTCCGTCCACCCACCCGGTGCCGCGCGCAGCACCACCTGCTCGCCCTCGAGGGCCAGGTACACGAGGTCCCCGGCCTTCAGCCCCAGGCGGCGCCGTACCTCCGTAGGGATGGTGATCTGGTATTTCTCCGTCAGCTTGGCGGTGGCGATGACCATGGCGTGCCCCCTCGGGTTCCTTACATCGTAACTCGAAAGTAAGGAATCGTGCAAGGGGAGCCGGTCCGGAACCCTGTCCACCCTCTCGTTTCGGATGCTGATCGTCATCTCGTCCTCCTCTCTATGACTAGGAGGACGGAAAACGCCTCAAAGCGTGGATGACCGCCAGCGGGAAGGCGGCCAACGGCTCACTGAGAGCCTGCGAAGAATGCCGAGACCGAGCCATTTACCCTGGGCCGAAAGGCACGCCCTCCCGGTTGTCATCCCGAGCGAGAGCGAGGGACCTGGGGGAAGTGCGGCGCGAAGCCCTTTGCTACCATAGGTTTGGGAGGCCTCCCCCCACCCAGGTCCCTCGCTCACGCTCGGGATGACAGGCCCTAAGTTCTCTCGCGGCAACCGAGTCGTGAGAAAAATTCACAAGCTCTGAGCGCCGGTCTGGACCTCGATCCCCTCCGCCGCCAGCAGGCGGAGGAACTCCTCCTCGTCGAGCGTCCGGACCCCCAGCTTCGCCGCCTCCTCGGCCTTGCCGCCGGCTTCCTCGCCGACGACGACGTAGTCGGTCGACTTGCTGACCGAGCCGGTGGCGCGGGCTCCCAGGCTCTCGACGAGCTCCTTGGCCCGCGGTCTCGTGAGATGGGCGAGGGTGCCGGTGAAGACGAATTTCTTGCCGGCGTAGGGCTTGGGGGCGGCGGCCTCGGTCACCACCGGGGCGGTCTCGGCGACCTCGACCTGCGCCAGGAGCTGGTCGAGGATCTCCCCGTTCTTGGGGTTCTGGAAGAAGGCGGTGATCTGCTCGGCCATCCGCGGGCCGACGCCGGCGACCTCCTGGAGGGCCTCCGCGCTGGCCGCGCGCAGCCGCGCGAAGGAGCCGAAGTGGCGGGCGAGGTCGCGGGCCACTGCCGAGCCGACCTCGGGGATGCCGAGCCCGTAGAGGAAGCGGGGGAGGGTGGTGCGCGCGGCTTTCTTCAAGTTCTCGACCAGCTTGTTGGCAGATTTCTCGGCGAAGCCCTCGAGCAGGACGAGCCGCTCGGCCTTCAAGGCGAAGAGGTCGGGGAGCTGGTGGACGAGCCCCTCGTTGACGAAGAGCTTGGCGCCCTCGTCGCCCAGCCCCTCGATGTCGAGGGCGTTGCGCGAGGCGAAGTGGACGATGCGGCCGACGAGCTGGGCCGGGCACTCGAAGCCGTTGGGGCAGACGGTGAAGGGGCCGCGCTCGACGAGCGGCGTGCCGCAGGAGGGGCAGGCCGGCGGCATCTGCCAGAGTGGGCCGCGCTCGCGGTCGGGCTCCTCGATGCGCTCGATGACCTGCGGGATGACGTCGCCCGCCCGCTGCACCCGCACGCGGTCGCCCTCGCGGACGTCCTTCCTCGCCACCTCCTCGCGGTTGTGGAGGGTGGCGCGGGCGACGGTGACGCCGCCGATCTCGACCGGCAGCATCATGGCGACCGGGGTGACGACGCCGGTGCGGCCGACGCTGGGGACGATCGAGAGGATGCGGGTGATCTCCTTCCTCGGCGGGAACTTGTAGGCGAAGGCCCAGCGCGGGTGGCGGGAGGTCCAGCCCAACTTTTCTCGGGCTGCGAGGTCGTCGAGCTTGACGACCACGCCGTCGATCTCCAGCCCCAGGTCGTCGCGCCGGGCCTCCATGTCGGCGTGGTAGGCGAGGACGTCCTCGACGGTGCGCCCGCGGGCCACCAGGGTGCTGACCCGCAGACCCCAGTCGGCGAGGGCCGCGAGCACCTGCCACTGCCGCTCGATGCCGGCCCGGGCGAGCTCGGCGGGCGCCGACGGGAAGAGGACGTCGTAGGCGTAGAGGTCGAGCGGCCGGGCGGCGGTCAGCTGCGGATCGAGCTGGCGCAGCGCCCCGGCGGCGGCGTTCCGCGGGTTGGCGAACGGCTCCTTGCCCTCGGCCAGGAGGCGCTCGTTCAGGGCCTCGAACGGCTTCGAATGCATGATGACCTCGCCGCGCACGGCCAAGAGCGGCGGCGGGTCCGGCTTGCCGTCCCGCAGCCGCAGGGGGACTGCGGAGATGGTGCGCACGTTCTCCGTCACCCCCTCGCCGCGGCTGCCGTCGCCGCGGGTCGCGGCGCGCACGAGGACGCCGTCCTGGTAGACCAGCTCGATCGAGGCGCCGTCGAGCTTGGGCTCGAGCACGTACTCGACGGGGAAGTCCGGCCCCAGCCCCTTGCGCACCCGCTCGTCGAAGCGGCGCAGCGACGCCTCCGCCTGATCGGAGTCGAGCGACAAGAGGGGGGCCAGGTGCTCGACGGCGGGGAGGCTGTCGAGCGGCTGGCCCGCCACCCGCTGGGTGGGGGAGTCCGGGGAGAGCAGCTCGGGGTGGGCCTCCTCCAAGGCCTCCAGCTCGTGGTAGAGGCGGTCGTACTC
The DNA here is from genome assembly GCA_035603315.1 of Thermoanaerobaculia bacterium. Lineage (GTDB taxonomy): Bacteria > Acidobacteriota > Thermoanaerobaculia > Multivoradales > UBA5704 > DATNKQ01. The sequence continues at coordinate 3,464 of DATNKQ010000290.1, read as the reverse complement.
GGCGTCCGCGACCTCCGGCGCGTCCTTGACGTAGTACAAATAGTCGTGGTGGCGGATCGCCGACCGGAGCTTAAGGATGCGCTTTTCGACCCCCGCCTTGCGCCCCATTGCCGTCATGGCGGGAACTGTAGCATGAGGCTCTTGATAGGCTGAGGGGTCTGATTGCGGTCCAGCCGGGGCGGCCTGCCGCCGTCCGCGGCGCCCGAGGAGCGAGCGGATGTCTCTGTGGACGCGCGGCGGGCTCAGCTGGCGGGATCTGCTGTGGCGGATCCTCCACCAGATCTACGAGGACCGGGTGCTCGGACACTGCGCCGAGCTCGCCTACTACTTTCTCTTCGCCATCTTCCCTCTCCTCCTCTTCCTCACCACCGTCCTGGGCTACATCGCCAAGGCGCACATCGAGGTGCAGACCAACATCTTCACCTACGTCGCCCGCGTCTCGCCCAGCGGCGACATCACCGCCCTCCTCTCGGGGACGCTGCGCGAGATCACCGAGGGGCGGGGCAGGGCCAAGGCGTCGATCGGCCTCATCGCCGCGATCTGGGCGGCGTCGAACGGCATGCTCGCCATCGGCGGCACCCTCAACTCGGCCTGTGGGCTCAAGGAGACGCGCCCCTGGTGGCAGCGGCGGATCACCGCCATCATCCTCATCGTCACCTTCGGCGTGCTCGTCGTCTCGTCGCTGACGGTGATGGTCTACGGCGGCCCGATCGCCGAGGCGGTGGCCGACCGCTACGGCGTCGGCGGGCTCTTCGCGACGGCCTGGAAGGCCCTGCAGTGGCTCCTTTCCGGGGTCTTCCTCGTCCTCTCCTTCGAGATGGTCTACAACTACGCCCCCAACCTGGAAGGCTCCCGCGAGTGGGGGACGCCGGGGGCCTTGACCGGCGTCGCCCTCTGGCTGGGCGCCTCCTTCGGCTTCCGCCTCTACCTCTCCTACTTCCACGCCTACTCGAAGACCTACGGCTCGCTGGGCGCCGTCATCCTCCTCCTCGTCTGGTTCTACCTCACCGCCTTCGCCATCCTCATGGGAGGCGAGGTCAACTCGGAGCTGGCGAAGGCCTCCGCCCGCCGGGCGGAGGCCAGAGCGCGGCGAAAAGTTCGCCGCGTGAAGGCCGCCCGCGGCTAGTTCCCCGTCACAGTCTTTTGTCACGGTCGCACATCGCAGCTCACTGAAGATTAGTAAGGGAATGCCGACGGAGGCCGGGGCCTCCCGATCACCGGGACGCCCGCCCACGGCGGAGCGCGGACCTGTCGGTCCGAGGAGGAAATATGGAGAAGAATGGAAGCTGGATGCGGCGCCTGGCCTACGCGTCGCTGATCGCGATCCTCACGATGGCGGCCCTGCCGGCCGCGGCGCAGGTCACCCTGGGCGCCGGCGACGACGGCTGGGTGACGACGGGCGGCGGCCAGACCTCGGTCGACCTGACCTACTTCCCGATCAAGGCCTTCTTCGGGTCCGATCCCACCAACCCGGTCGTCAACCTCAAGGGCCAGCCCCTGAGCTCGTCGCTGGGCTCGATCGACACCATCGTCAACCGTCCCAACGCGACCACCATCCCGGGGCTCAATCAGCCGACGACGACCGTCGTCCAGGTGAAGGCCCTCAGCCTGGTCTCCGAGGCGAGCGTGCAGATCGGCGCCAAGTCGTACAACCTGAACGTTTTCAACTCGCACCTGGGGAGCGCCACCGGGACCATGACGCTGACGCAGACCAACGGCGACGGCGGCACCTACAACTCGTCTTTCGACGTCACCCCCCGGCTCAAGTTCACCAACGTCAGCAACCCGTCCGACATCGTCGTGATCGACTGCGGCGCCGTCAGCCCGCACTGCAACGACGCGCTCATCACCTCGAACGCGGCATGGGTGCGCACCGGCGGCGCCGGCAACTTCCAGCCCTCGAGCCAGGGCGCGACGCCGCTCAACCCCGGCATCGCGGTCGACGGCGACGGCGACGGCACCAACGACTACACGACGGTCGGGCAGTCGAACTTCTACGCCGGCTACAGCTCGGTGACGCCCTTCCCGCCGGTGAGCAGCCCGCACAACCACCAGGCCCAGCAGCGCTTCCACCAGACGCTGCCGCCGACCGACTGCAAGATCCAGCAGGCGGGCGCGTCGAAGGCCGCAACGGCGCAGGCGCAGGCCATCATCCGCATCTGCAAGGCGGTCATCCAGCCGCAGTAGGTCCAATCATCTCCGGGGGTGGCAACGCGCCGCCCCCGGCCCTTGACTCCAGGTAGGGACTCCCTCTGGCCTCGCTCCGCTCCTTCGGGGGCGCGCCAATACCGGCTTGCACTTTCACGGTAGGAGTGGGCGCTGCCAGTCGCTGCGCGAGGCCAGAGGGAGACCCTACTCGAACCTCCTCAATAGCTCGGGCAAGATCACAACGGTGGATGAATAGGAGGCGAGCATCGCCGCCGCCAGGAGGAGCCCGAGGCGGGCGTTGGGCGAGATGGCGGAGAGGGTGAGGACGGCGAAGCCGCAGGCGAGGACTACGGCGTTCCACCAGAGGCCGCGGCCCGCGGTGGCAAGCGTCGCCGCCACCGCCTCCTGATGGGGGCGGCCGGCCGCCCGCTCCCGCCGGTAGGCGTGGAGATAGTGGAGGGCGAAGTCGACCCCGGCGCCGAGGGTCAGGGCGGCGAACATGCTGGTGGCGATTCCCAGCGGGATGCCCGCCCAGCCCAGGCCGGCGAAGATGAGGAGGGTGGCGGCGGCGACGGGGGTCATGACGATCGCCGTCAGGCGCAGGCTGCGGTAGACGCAGGCGAGCATGGCGGCGATGGCGAGGGCAGTCCAGGCGATCGAGCGGAGCTGATTGCCGACGACCGATCCCACCACCTCCATCGCCACCGTCAGGTCGCCCGAGAGGTGCGCGCGGACGCCCTCGACGCCCATCGCGGGAAGGCCGGTGAGGACTTCGGGCAGCCGCCGTTCGAGGTAGGAGACCAGCGCCCGCCCGCGGCTGTAGTCGGCGTCCTTGACGAACACCCGCGCCCGCGCCGCCGTGCGGTCGAGGGTGGCGTAGTTGCGCAGGTCGATGCGCTTCTGCAGGGCCTCGATCAAGAGCGAGATGCGCATCACCTCCCGCGGCGGCAGGCGCGAGACGGGCAGCGGGTCGCCGTAGATGCGCGCCGCCGTTTCGTAGGGGAGCTGGATCGACAGCACGCCGCCGGCGTGGGGCGCGCGGCGGGCCATCTCGCCGAAGCGCTCGAGGAGGGCGACGCCGGCCGGCGTCGCGAAGAGCTCGCCCTTGCCGCTGAAGACGACGTCGCAGCGCCAGCTCCCCCAGAAGGCTGCGTTGAAGTCGCGCTCGGCGGTGACCAGGGGAGAGCGGGGGTCGAAGTTGTCGGCCCAGGAGTCCTCGACCCGCAATCGGAAGAGGCCGGGGAGGGCGGCGAGCACGAGAGCGGCGGCGGCCAGGGCCGCCGCCCCGCCGCGCCGGGTCAGCAACCGCTCGGCGG
>DATNKQ010000282.1:0-14346 GCA_035603315.1 Thermoanaerobaculia bacterium | reverse complement strand
CGCGGCGCGACCTCGGCCATATGGAGCTGCCAAAGGAGATGGTCGTAGAGATCGGGCTCGCGGGAGAGGCTGTTCTCGATGGGCGGCTCGTCCCGCTCCTCCATCATCGAGGACGACCCCGAGCCCTCCCAGTAGTCGCCGAAGTAGGCGTCCAAGTCGATGTTCTCCATCGACTCGCCGTGGTCGACGGGCTGCTCGGGCGTCGCCTCTTCCTTGCGCTCCTCCTCGCGCGGGGTCTCCTCCTCCTCCACCACCTCGCCGCTGTCCTCGAGGACCGGGTTCTCGACCAGCTCCTGGGTGAGGAGGGTGTCGAGCTCCATGCGCGTCATCTGCAGCAGCTTGATCGCCTGCTGCAGCGACGGCGTCATCACCAGCTTCTGCGCCAGCTTGAGCGACAGTTTCTGCTCTAACGCCATTCCCGAGAGACCCTAAAGAGTGAAGTCTGCCCCCAGGTAGATCTTCCTGACCTGCGTGTCCGAGGCAAGCTCCGGAGGGGTGCCGGAGCGCAGGATTTCGCCATTGTTGATGATATAGGCCCGGTCGGTTATTTTCAATGTTTCCCGCACGTTGTGGTCGGTGATGAGGACGCCGATGCCCATCGTCTTCAGATGCCGGATGATGCCCTGGATGTCGAGCACGGCGATCGGGTCGATGCCGGCGAACGGCTCGTCCAAGAGGATATACCAAGGGCTAATGACGAGGGCGCGCGCGATCTCGACCCGCCGCCGCTCGCCGCCGGAGAGCGCGTAGCCGCGGTTGCGGCGCACCCGCGTCAGGCCGAACTCGGTGATGAGCTGGTCGATGCGCCGCTCCTGCTCGGCGTGCGGCAGGTCGAGCGTCTCGAAGATGGCGCGCAGGTTGTCCTCGACCGACAGGCGGCGGAAGATCGAGGGCTCCTGCGGCAGGTAGCTGATGCCGCGCTGCGCCCGCATGTACATGGGCAGCTCGGTGATGTCCTCCTCCCCCAGGAACACCTTGCCGGAGTCGGGAGGGGTCAGGCCCACGACCATGTAGAAGGTCGTCGTCTTGCCGGCGCCGTTCGGCCCCAGGAGGCCGACGACCTCGCCAGGCTCGACGGCGATCGAGACGTCCGAGACCACCGGCCGGCCGCGATAGATCTTCCGGAGGTTGAGGGTCGAGAGCTTCTGGGGCTCCGTCATCCGCCCCCTCCGGAGGCGGCCGCCGCCTCGCCCTTGACCTCCACCCGGCCGTCCTCCATGTGGTAGACCATGTGCCGGCCGTGCAGTTGGTTGTTGTCGCGGTCGCGCATGTTGACGGGGTCGCCGAACATCTCGACGATCCGCTCCTTGAGGTGGTAGAGGGCCTTTTGCCCCTCGATGTTGCGGCCGTTCTGCGGATCGACGAGGTGGGCCTGGCCGGTGCAGGTCATGGTCTCGGCCTTCTTGTTCTCGTCGAGCTGGACGTCGAGCTGCTGGCAGGTCAAGGTCTTCTCCTCCTGCACCACGCGGACGTCGCCGGTGTAGGTGAGGAGACCCTTGGCCTGGAGGTAGACCAGGTCGTTGCCGGTCACCTCGACGGGCTGTTGCGCGGCGGCCGTCTTGCCCTGGCCGGCAGGCCCGGGCGGCTTCGTCGCTGGCGCGGCGGTAGGGATCCACAGCGTCTTGACGTTGCCGGTGGCGGTCAGCCGGCTCTGCGCGTCGTCCCCCCGCAGCTCTTTGGCGGTCAGCAGGTTGGTGCCGCGCCAGGCGCGCACGTCGCCGCGGAAGAGGAAGCTGCGCGGCGACTCGCGCCAGAAGCCCTCTTTGGCCTCCACCCGCACCGGTCCCTCGCCCTCGCCGAGCGGCGACCCGGCGAGCGAGGTCTTCTCGACGTGCTCGATCTCGGCGTGCACGCCGCCGTCGGCGTGCATCATGCCGTCGTTCTTGGTGTAGACGATGTGGGGGCCGGTGAGCTGCCCCTTCTCGGACTTGACGACCACGGGAGTGCCGAAGAACTCGCCCTGGCCGCTGTCGAGATTCATCTGGCCGCGGTCGCCGGTGACGGCGAGCTGCGAGTCGGTGTAGGTCACGGCGCGGTCGAGGGCGAGGGTGGCGATCTGGCCGTCGGGCCGGAAGGTGGCGTGGGCGCGGTCGCCGGTTGCCCGCCGCGCCAGCGCCCCGCCGTTTCCCGTCTCCCGCATCTCCACGCGGTCGATGGCGTCGGCGCCAGTGAGCTGGCCGCCCGCCATCTCACCCTCCACCCGCCGCGCCGTGAGGCTGCGGGTGAGCCCGCCGCCGATCGACTCGACCACCGCCGGCCCTTTGGCGTCGCCCTCGATCGCCACCTTCTGCGCCTCCTTGCCCCCCGGCGCCATGAGCACCGCCAGGTCTTCGCCGTGAAACCGGAGGAGCGCCTTGCCCTGGTTCTGCGCCGTCTGCCGGGTCTTGCCGGAGACCTTCCAGAAGGCGCGCAGGAAGAGGAGCGACTTCTCGTCCTGGGAGATGGAGGCGGTGATGCGGTCGGCCTTGAAGTCGTCGGCTCCGCGTTGGAACTCGGCCCCGCCCTCCACCCGCAGGATGCGCTGGGCGCGCTGGTAGACGGCGCGGTCGGCGGTGAGCGACATCGCCGGCTCCTTGCCGGGGGCCGTCGCCACGTTGGTCTCCCCTTCGAGGACGAAAAGCTGGTCGGGCAGGTGCACGGTCAGGTGCTGAGCCCAGGAGATGTAGTCCTCGCCGATGCCGATCTGGACCGGCCGCGGGGTCACCACCAGGTTACCCCTGTCGTGCAGCTCGAGGACCGCGGTTTTCAGCACCAGGCCCGAGGGTCCCTCGAGGTGGACGCTGCCCCGCAGCTCCCCTTCGTTGGTGGTGCGGCTGAAGCTCGCCTCCCGGCTCTCCACGTGATAGGGCCGCTTCTCGGGGTCGTAGAGGGTGAGGCCCACGCGGTCGAGGAAGATGGTGTCCTGGCGGTCCGCCCGGATGCTGTCGCCGCGGATCCGGAAGATCGGCCGCTCCCCTTCGGTGTAGGTGTAGTCGAAGTCCTGGCCGATGAGCGTCGTCCCCGCATCCGCCTTGGTCGCCTCGCGGTCGACGGCCGGCTGCCCCTGCCGCTTGCCCGCCCGGCCGAAAAAGAAGAGCGCGGTGACGCCGGCCAGCACCACCACGAGCGCCAGTAGCAGCAGGCGGCGGAGCCAGGCGAGAGGGCGGCGGGGCTTACGCGAGGTGGGCGACATCGCAGATCATTCTATGGCCCCGGAGCCGGGCTCCCCCGGCGGCAGGGGCCGGCAGTCGACGAGCCGGATGACCGGACCGCCCGTGTAGCCGTCCTTCTCGAGGAAGCCGACGACCTCGAAGCGGCCGCCGAAGGCGCTGGCGCGGGCCTGCCACCGCCAGCCGACCAGCTCGACGGGAGCGCCGTCCTCGCCCCGCGCGTGCGCCGCCAGGTGGCCGTTGCCGAACAGGCGCGGCACGCCGTCGAGCCGCAGCGGGCCGGTGCGGAGCAGCGGTTGGGGGTTGCCCTGGCCGTGCGGCTCGAGCCGGGCCAGCTCGGCGAGGAGATCGTGGCCGATCTCCGCCGGCGTCACCTCGACCTCGACCTCGAGGCGGCGGACGAAGCGCTCCGCCGGCCACTCCGCCGCCGCCGCCTCCCACTCGCGCCGGAGCTCCTCCGCCCGCTCGCGCGCCACCGTCAGCCCCACCGCCTGGGCATGGCCGCCGAAGCGTTCCATGCGGCTCCCCCACCGCGCCAGGAAGGAATGCAGCTCGATGCCGGGGATGCTGCGGCCGGAGCCCGTGAGCATCTCGCCGCCGTCCTCCAGACTGGAGTCGGCGCCGAGGAGCAGCGTCGGCCGTCCGAGGTCTCGTGCGATGCGGCCGGCGGCGACTCCCACCACCCCCCGGTGCCAGCCGGGGCTCCAGGCCACCAGGATGGAAGGCAGTGGCCGCCGCGCCGAGAGGACCGCCGTCGCCTCCTCCACCACCCGCGCCTCCTCCGCCTGGCGCTGGCGGTTCCAGCCCTCGAGCTGGAGGGCGAGGTCGGCGGCGCGGCGGGGATCGCGGCTCATCAGGAGCTCCAGCGCCTGCTCGGGAGTGTGCAGGCGGCCGGCTGCATTGATGCGCGGCCCCAGGCGGTAGCCGACGTCGGCGGCGGTGAAGGGCGGCTTCATCCCCGACTGCCGGATGAGCGCCTTGAGACCCTCCGAGCGGCTCCCCGCCAGGGCGGCGAGGCCGAGGGAGGCGATCACCCGGTTCTCGCCCAGGAGCGGCACCAGGTCGGCGATGGTGCCGAGGCAGGCGACCCGCAGCAGACTGTCGCTGCTCAGCCGCCGGCCGCAGCCGGCGGCGAGGGCGAGGGCGAGCTTGAGGGCCAGCCCCACGGCGGCGAGGTCGGGGAAAGGATACGTGCAGCCCGCCTGCCGCGGGTTGATCTGGATGACCTCAGAGGGCAGCGCGCATCCGGGGAGATGATGGTCGGTCACCACCACGTCGATGCCCAGTGAGTGGGCGCGCTCGGCGGCCGCCACCGAGGAGCTGCCGCAGTCGGCGGTGACGATGAGGCGCGCGCCCTGCGCCTGGGCGCGCTCGACGTGCACGGGCTGGAAGCCGTAGCCCTCCTCCAGGCGATGGGGCAGGATCGCCTCGGCGGCGATGCCGCAGGCCGTGAAGCTGGCGAGGAGGAGCGCGGTCGAGCTGACGCCGTCGACGTCGTAGTCGCCGACGATCGCCACCCGCTCGCCCCGCCGCCGCGCCTCCAGCAGGCGCGCGACCGCCTCCGTCATGCCCGCCAGAAGGGCCGGCGCGTGGAGCTGATCGAGCGTGGGGTGCAGGAACCTTTCGGCGGCCTCGGCGTCGGCCACCCCGCGGCGGGCCAGGAGGGCGGCGAGGCGGGGGGAGAAGCCGGCCGTGGCGAGCGCCACCGCGGCCTGGGGCAGCGGAGCAACGACCCATTCGGCGGCGGTCGCGAGCGAGGCCTTGACCGCCACGGCCGGAGCCGGGAGAACCTCCGGAGCCGTGGGAGCCGGGCCGGGGGCCAGGACGCTACCCCTCGTCGTGGACCCCGAGGGTCCGGAATCTCTGATAGCGGGCCGCGACCAGCTCGTCGGGGCGCAGGCGCTCGAGGCGTTCGAGCGCCGCCTGCAGCGCCTCCCCCACCCGGCGGCAGGTCTCGGCGGGGTCGGTGTGCGCTCCTCCCGCCGGCTCCGGGATGACGGCGTCGACCACCCCCAGCTCCAGCAGGTCGGGGGCCGTCAGCTTCATCGCCTCGGCGGCCTCGGCCTTGCGCTCTTGGTCCTTCCAGAGGATGGCGGCGCAACCCTCGGGCGAGATCACCGAGTAGGTCGCGTACTCGAGGATGAAGACGCGGTCGCCGATCCCCAGGGCGAGGGCGCCGCCGCTCCCCCCCTCGCCGGTGATGGTGACGACGATCGGCACCTCGAGCCCGGCCATCTCGATGAGGTTGCGGGCGATGGCCTCGGCCTGGCCGCGCTCCTCGGCGTCGATGCCGGGATAGGCGCCCGCGGTGTCGATAAAGGTGAGGACGGGGCGGCCGAACTTCTCCGCCAGGCGCATCACCCGCAGGGCCTTGCGGTAGCCCTCCGGCCGCGGCTGGCCGAAGTTGCGGTGGATGCGCTCCTTGGTGTCCCGCCCCTTCTCGTGGCCGATCACCGCCACGCTGCGGCCGCGGAAGGTGGCGAAGCCGGCGACGATCGCCGGGTCGTCGCCGAAGGCGCGGTCGCCGTGGATCTCGACCCAGTCGGTCATCAGCTCGGCGATGTAGTCCAGCGTATAGGGGCGGTCGGCGTGCCGCGCCACCTGTGTTTTCTGCCAGCGGTTCAGGTTGCCGTAGATGTCGGCGGTCGACTTTTTGAGCGCGTTGCGCAGGCGGTCGAGCTCGCGCTCCTGCCCGCTGCCGGCGGGATAGCCCTCCAGCTCCTCGATCCGCCGCCGAATCTCGTTCAGCGGTTCGTCGAAATGGCTCTCGCTCGTCTGCATGGAGCTGGCAAGCTAACAAACCGGGGAGGAGAGGTCAAACCGCGGACGGGCCCGCGGTAGGGGAGCCGTGTGTGTTCCAGCGCCTGGTGCCTCTCCTGCCGGCGGCTCACGGCGACAGATTGACCCTTCTACTCTGCTCCACACCCGGCTGCCACGACAGGGCTCAAGCGGCAGCAGCATCTCGCAGACGCTCTCCAGGGTCTGCCGCTCGGTGGGCGACAGCGTGGCTGCGCCTGCGGCGTCCACCGGGTCGCGATGAGCTCCTCTCCCTCGTGGGCAGGGCGGCTGCGCGGCCTCCGCTGATGCTGCTGATTTCCCGTCCTTGAAAAAAGCAGGAAACACTCGTGCGGCCATTCAGCCGCTTACCTACCATCAATCAACGGCGGCAGTCACGGCGGCTGCTTGCTCTGGTGGTGGGGGTCCTCCTCCGGGAGTCCCCGCGCTCCGACGAATCTGCTAGTTGATCTCCATAAATGCACCCATATCGGTCCCCAAATAGATGCGTCCATTTTGATAAGCGCCGCACGCGTTGACACGGCTGGTATACAATCCATTGCTGTTGTTGTCTGTGGTAAAACCAGACAACATGGTCGCCCATTTCTTGAATGAGACACCTGTGGTAGATGATCCAATGAAAATGTCAGGACCGATGCCCCCGCGGATGGCCAGGCAGGTGAACTGGCGGCCCCCGGGCAAGGTCAAGCTGTCCGCATCCTCCACCCAAGTGTTGCCATGGTCCGTCGATTCGAAGAGCGTCTGAGGAGTAAGAGCAAAGATAGTGGACCTGCTGATGGACATCGGGGCGGCAAACACGTTCATGTCGACTACGTTGGTCAACGGATAATTACCGGTCGTAGTGTTCGGCGATGCGGTCTCGGTCCAGGTGTCGCCATTGTCCGTGGACTTCAATATCCCGTTTCCGTAGCCTACGTAGATCGCTCCATCCGAAGGGTCGATGGTTATCGAGGACAGGTTGGCGAAAGAGTTCGTCGAGAAAACTCGATCCCAGGTAAAGGTGAGGTTGTCGGCCCGGTAGATACCGAACTTGGAAGCCGCGAACATGGTCCCGCTGTCTGCGGTGGCGATGGCGGTGACATTAAAGGGACCCGGCGCCAGGGGGGCGTACACGGCGTCCGACCAGGAAAGCGCACCATTGTACCTATAAATGCCTTCGCCGTCGATTCCAGCAAATAGGGCCAGACCAGCGCTCAAGCCGATCGCCGTTATCGTCGACGAGTAGGGAGTTCCGGTTCCCCTATAGTATCCCGCCCCCTTGATGATGCTTCTGTTACCCGAGGAGGCTCCGTCTAGGCTCAAGAGCTCTACCCCGCCGTTAGCCTCGCCCACAAAGACCCCCATGGAAGCGACCGTCATGACGTTGATCTTCCTCGAATTCACCGAGAGCATGGTTTTCCAGCGATCCTTCTTTTTCGAGAGATCCGGCATGCACGAGCAGCTCGTGGTCGCCCGAAGTATGCCTACCAGAAGAATGGACAAGGTCAACCTGGAGCAGAGACGCCTGCCGCTAAGAGCCATTCAACTCTCCTCTCTAGTTAATCAATCATACGTTGGAAGTGAGGGCAGCGCCAAATGTAGAAACACCGATATACCCATTCAAGAATGAGACGCGGTCTTTCTCCCGCGCCGTCTTCAGGGAGAGCGAGCGCGCCCTCCTGGCCGCTTGCCCTCCTCCCCGGCACCGGCCTCGACCGTCTCTTCCGCCTCCAACCGGAGCACGGCCCCGAAGGCTACGCCCTCGAAGCGAGCGGCGAGGTCGTCGGCCACCTCCTGCCACTTCGACATCGACCTCGTCGCTGCGCCCTCCATACCGGCGAGGCGGTTCTCCAGATGCAGGACAGCCTGTCGCGCTTCCTGGCGGCTGGTGGCGCGGTCGTGCTCGAAATAGCGGGCCGGTTGCTCGCATTCGACCCTAAGGCTTCCTGATTCGTTAGAAGAGATGCACCGCTGCCGTTTCCCGGAGAAACGGGAGCGCCGCGTCTTTGTGGGCCGCCAAGGGCCGCCGTTACGCTGAAATCCTCGCCGATATCGTTTTCGCGCCGCGGAAACCGATACGGTGGCCCGTGGAGCTTGAAATACTGGCGGCTACCGAAGCAGACGCCCGGTGCGCGATCTCTCGGCGCTGTTCGCGTCGTGGAGCCACGGAAACCGATACGGCGGCATGGATGGCGATACCGGGCCGTGGCGAGCGTCAAATTGCGGCGAAAGTCTGGGGAGCGGGCCGCCCATCTCGGGGAAGCCGTCGCCCTTCTTGGGGCGGGCGCTGCACCACTTGGGGCGGGCCTGAAATTCTTTGGGCCGCCGCCGCCCTTCCTTGGGTACTGTCCTAGTTTGAATTCCGCCCCTTGTACGGTCCCCGCTTCTGCCCGGCGGCGGTCGGTAGCAGCGCCACCAGGTCCTCGATCGACCACAAGCGAGAGGTGACTCCCGCCGCCATGGCCGGGGCGCAGCGGATGGTCGAATGGACGCGGACGAAGTTGTAGTAGCACAGGAACAGCCCGAGCGCCGCGGTGTGATTCCGGAGCCGCTTCGAGTGCGCGTTCGTCAGGCGGGTGTAGCGGCGCATGCCCATCCGGAGCGTGAGGTTGTGGCGCTCGACGTAGGAGGTCGAGACGTGCCGCGGATCGGGGGCGCCGGAGACGGAGCGCTTGTCGCATCCTATGCACTCCGCGGGGCTGTAGCGGACCTCTGGACCCTCGGGGGCCGCCCCGTAGTGCTTCACCAGCTGGGCGTAGTCCACCGCGCCGGCGAAGGCGTCCTCGGTCGCCTGGAGGTACATCGCGTGCCCATCGGTCGTGAGCTGGACGCGGTTCACTAAGCGGGAGGCTAGATCCTGCATGAACTCCGTAGCGCACCCGGCATCCCGCGACCCGATCAGGAACGTCGGGATCAACTTCGTTTCCGCGCAGACGCCCGTGAACGCCCACAGGTCCCCGACGCCGAACTGGCCCTGCATCGCGGGCGGGACGTTCTTCGCCTTGGCGTAGCAGAAGGCCCACACTTCGTCGACCTGTAGCCGCTTGCAGGGGAGGTCCCGAAGCGTCTCATCCATGTACCGGATGCAGGCTTCCCCGAGCTCCAGGGAGAGCTTCGCTACGGTGTCTTTGGAGACGTCCAGCATCCGGGCCGTGGCCCTGACGCTCATGCCTTCCACCAGGGCAGCGACGATCGCGACCCGCTTCTCAGTCCTGAGCACGTTTGCCATACTAGACATTATGCTTGAGATCAGAGAGGAAGTCAAGCATGAAGTCTACTTCGCCGAAAAGGTTCTTCCCTCCTCTAGTCCCGCACGGTAAGATGCGCCTTGGGGTATGGCCATGGATAAGAAGCTAGAGATTCTCTGGGACGGTCGCGTTCCGGGGCTGGCGGAGCACCGCATCAGCATCGGTGCCTTTGGTGAACCCCTCATCCTGCTGCTTACTGCCTATCGAAGGATAGCTACTAGCATGCTCGCGCAGGCCACAAGAGATACTGGCAGACTCAGGACTCCGGCTACGCTGATCGACCTTGAACTAGAAGAGATTAAGGAAGGATCGGGGGGCATAAGCGCTGTATGTGTCATGCATGCGCCGCCAGGAACTAACATTGATCTTTTTGAGACATTAACATCGCGAGCTAGCGAAGGTTTGTTGGCCGACATTGAGGCTGAGGCTCACGGAGAGTTTCGCAATACCGCGGTCCGGAATTATTTGCGGGCTCTGCCTCCGGGCGTTACGGGACAGAAATATGCGTTCACGATGAATGGCCACAAAAGGGAGATCGCGATCGGGTCAATGCAGTTGCCTGAAGGTCCCGCAGAGCTGCCCCTCCTTCACGAGCGGATTTATGCAATTGTAGGCGTCGGTTTCGAGCCCGGCGACAGCTATGTACGCTTTAAGGGTGTAGATGAAACCGTGCAGTGCGAGGCAACCGTTGATCAAGTAACCAAGGCGCTTGAGCTCCGCTTTGGATCGGTTTATGCGTTCATCGTAAGGATAGGGCGCAAGGCTCGCCTTTTGCGTCTCAGGAGGGCCGGAGAAGACTTGCCGCGCCTCAGTTCTGACCAGGAAGAAGAAATTCTGTTCGGTCGGTGGGATGGACTTCTGCGGCGGCTTTCTAACTGATGCTAGAGAGGTGGGCACTCTTAATAAACCCCGCTCGGATTATATCCCTGCATCGGGAAGGAACGGACCGTTATGGCGGCGACTCCACCCAGCGCGCTGAAGACTTAGATTGCGTTGACGGGCGCCTTGGGGCCGCCGCTAATGCAGCCGCATATTGCACAGAGGGAGATGAGGACTGGGGATTGATATTGGGGGCCTATCTTCTTTTCTACCTTGCAAAGGATAGCTGTTTTGTTGATGGCAACAAAAGAGTCGCTTGGCTTGCATGCATGGAGGTGCTAAAGAACCTTCAATTTTCCGTGAGCGCGACTACCGATGAAGCGTACGATTTTGTAATCGATATAGTTAATGGGGTAATTGAAGTGGCCGAGGTGGCCACATGGCTAGCCGAGAGATTAGAGGATGTCCAGGGAGACGAACAGACGAACTAATGTTTTGACCATCTAACGAGTGCCGCTTTTCTGGCAATCTCCGCTCGCCGCTCGGGTGATAACTTAGAGGCCCTCGCCTTGCCGCCAGTGGCGCCCCCGAGCTTCCCTCGCAAGACGGCGGCCTGGCTCTTCTCCCGCTCCGGTTCTGGTGGCGGAGCTTCGCCGATGATTTCTAGGTAGACCTGGTGGGCGGCCTGGACGGGATCGCGGGAGCGCTTGGGGCGAGATGGCATGATTCGATGGTAGCACGGGGCGCCGTACGGGCCGCCCCCCTTCGTTAGACGCTCTCTCGCTGGTGTCGGTCGACCACCCCGGCCGCCAGCTCCCGGTCCTCCCGCAGGAGAATGGGCGCCAGCTCCGCGGCGAGCGCCTGGCAGTATCTGGCGCTCTTGAGCGTAGCGATTACTCGGGCGGTGGGGACGTGAACGAGAGTCCTGCACTTGTTCCGGTCCGGCCCGTCCGCGGTTCCCTTGAACGTCCCGAATGGCGGCGACACCTTCCCCCGCACGACCACCTCGCCGCCGCCTTCCAAGCACACCCGGAAGCGCCCCAGGCGCCACGCCAGGGGCAACGGCCGCCCCGCCCTTGCCCTAGCCTTCAGGTAGGCGTCTGCGGCCTCTGCCAGCCACGTACCGACCGCCGCGTGCCCGTCCGCTTCCGCCGCCTGGTGCCAGCGGATCGCCTGTGGCATCGTGGCGCGTACGGTGAAGGATGCGGTCTTCATGGCTCCTCCTCGCTCGCGGCAACTTCCTTACGCCGGAGCGCTTCCTTGACGACCTCGTGGAGGTCCCGGCGAGAGGAGACATAGAAGGTGTCGCCGGGCAGGTAAGTGCCGGTCGGGTTGCCGTGCTGGTCACGCCTGACGTAGGGGCAGGGCGTCAGGGGCGTGACCTTGATCTCGACCGTGAACGTCTCGAATCCGGGGGTCTTGTCCGTCCTGCCGGTCGCGCGCACCAGGACGTCCAGCTCCTTCAGGACGTGGAGCGAGCGGGCGACCGGCCTTGAGTGCCACCACCAGCCCGTCCACGGGTCCGCCCAGGGCTCCGGCTCTCGCTCCTTTCGGCGGGGCGCCATGGCTAGACCTCCTGAAACATGAGGCCGCAAGGCGATCTAGGATCTTCCGAGACGCGTAAAACATCCCACTGATCGGCTTCCGTTCCGCCCTCCGGTGCATCGGGGATGCTCCAAACGGCGAACCATCGGCCATAGACGAAAAAGAGCGTCAGGCCCGCCTCCTCGGCGGTGCGCATGTCCACGACGCCGCCCTGCGCGAAACCGTCCTGGATTTCCTCGCGGGTCGGGTTGAACTCGAAATCCGCGACGCGGTCGTACAGGGCGCGGCGGGTGCTCTCTGTGGAGCTGGTGAGGTCGATGGGCGGCGGGGTCGGCGGGGGCGGGGTAGACTGCGGCAAGCTGGGCATGGGAGCTCGTCTCCTTTGCTCGGTCAGGCTCCGGCGCGAGTTCGCGCTCTCGTCGGGGCCGCTTCTCTGTGGCGGGGGGAAGGACAGCCCCTCCCCTTCGGGGAGGAAGCTACAGCAGAACTAGGGCGGGAATTCGCGGGATTTCAAACTAGGACAGTACCCTTCCTTGGGCGGGCTCGCCCTTCTTGGGGAATCCCCCTTCCCTTCATGGGGCGGCGGTCGCCTACTTGGGGGAGGGTCTTCCCTTCTTTGGAGAGGCGTCTCCCCGCGAGAGCAGGTGCCTAGGAGGCGGAGACGTGTAGGGTGCGCTGCGCGCACCTGCAACCGTCGGCGGTGCGCAGAGCGCACCCTACAAGAGGCTCAAAGAACGGCCGCGTCGGACAGCCTCGGCGCAGGGAACAACGGCACCCACAACCGGCGCCGCCCTTCCAACTATTCCCTTACAGCAGCTGCTGGGGATCGACGTCGATCACCAGGTCCCAGGGCGGGTTCGCGGGCAGCACGGCTTCCAGCAGGCGGTGGAGATCGCGGCCCGCCGCAGACCGGACGAGGAGCTGGAAGCGCCAGCGGCCGCGCAGGCGCTCTAACGGCGCCGGGGCGGGGCCGGAGATGCGGACGGCGCGCGAGAGCGGATGGGCTGCGAGGTCGTGGGCGAGGCCGGCGGCGAGCGACTGCGCGCGGTCGCGGCTCTTGTCGCGCACGAGGAGCTGCACCATGCGGGTGTACGGTGGGTAGTGGAAGACGCGCCGGAAGCGCATCTCCTCGCGGGCGAATCCTTCGTCGTCATGGTTCAGGGCCGCCTGGATGGCGTAGTGGCCGGGGTGGTAGGTCTGGATCACGACCCGGCCGGGCCGCTCGCCCCGGCCGGCGCGGCCGGCGAGCTGGGTGAGTAGGTTGTAGGTCCGCTCGACGGCGCGGAAGTCGGGGAATCCCAGGTAGGTGTCGGCCGCCAGAACGGCCGCCAGGGCGACGCCCGGGAAGTGGTGCCCCTTCCCCACCATCTGAGTGCCGATTAGCACCCTGGCGTCGCCGCGGCCGAAGCGTTCGAGGATGGCGGCGAGCCCGCCCGTCCGCCGGGCGCTGTCGCGGTCGAGCACTTCGACGGCGACCTCCGGGAAGAGAAGGCGGAACTCCTCCTCCACCCGCTCGGTGCCGGCGCCGATGGGCTCCAGGGCCGCCTCGCCGCAGGCCGGGCAGGTCGCCGGCACCGGCCGGGTCGAGCCGCAGTAGTGGCAGAGGAGGTAGCCGCTCCGCCGGTGAAAGGTGCGGGGCAGCCCGCAGTCCTCGCAGCGCATGTCTTCGCCGCAGGCGCGGCAGAGGAGGACGGGCGAGTAGCCGCGGCGGTTGCGCAGCAGGATGATCTGCTCGTCGGCGGCCAGAGCGGCGGCAATCTCCTGGCGCAGGCGCTCCGAGAAGTGGACCTCCCCGGGCACCCGGCGCGGTGCCTCCTGCCGGAGGTCGACGAGGATCCCCTCCGGCAGGCTCCCCTGCCCGGCGCGGGAGGTGAGCAGGAGGGGCGCCAGCTTGCCGGCGGCGACGTTGTGGCGGCTCTCCAGGCTGGGGGTCGCCGAGACCAGGAGGGCGACGGCGCCGGCGTTGCGCGCCCGCACCAGCGCCAGGTCCCGGCCGTTGTAGCGCGGCGCCGCGTCCTGCTTGTACGAGGTGTCCTGTTCCTCGTCCACCACCACCAGACCGAGGTCGCCTCCGAACGCCGCCGCCGGAATGGGCGCGAAGAGGGCGGAGCGCGGCCCCAGCACCACCCGCGCCTCGCCGCGGCGCACCCGCTCCCACTCCTGGTGCCGCTCGCCGGAGCCCAGCCCGGAGTGGAGGATGGCGAGCTCGGGTCCGAAGCGGCGCTCGACGGCGCGGGCGAGAGCGGGGACGAGAGCGATCTCCGGCACCAGCAGGATGGCGGAGCGGCCGCGCGCCAGAGTCTCCTCCGCCGCCCGCAGGTAGACCTCGGTTTTCCCCGCCCCAGTCATGCCAGCCAGGAGGAAGGGAGCGAACTCGTGAGGCGCCAGCGCCGAGGTCACGCGGTCGAGCGCCGCCTGCTGGTCGGGGCGGAGGATCACCGGGCTCCCCGCCGCCGGCCCCTCCAGCATGTGGCGGTCGAGCGACAGGCGCTCGACCTGGGAGAAGCGCCGCAGGACGCCCAGGCCGATGAGCCGGCGGACGACGCCCGGGCCGCACTCCGCTGCCGCCGCCACCTCCTCCACCGTCGCCGGCCGGCCGACGGCCGAGAGGAAGTCGACGACCGCCCGGCCGGCGGTGGAACGGCCGGCGGCCTCGAGGTGGCGGGCGACGTCGCCAGGGGCGAGCTCTACGGCCTGGACGTAGCGCGCGCCCTTGGGGCTCTGCTCTTCGCTGGCCACGCGGCCGCTCGCCGTGAGGGCCGCCAGCAGGCGCTCGAGCTCGGGAAGCGCGAGATGCCGCTGGAGCTCGG
>DATNKQ010000265.1:0-3697 GCA_035603315.1 Thermoanaerobaculia bacterium | reverse complement strand
TGCGGCGCGCGCCTCTTCGGCCGAGGCGGCGGGGACCACCACCGCGGGGAAGAAAGCCCACCGCGTCTCTCCCGACAGCTCCCACAGCCGGGTCTGGCGGAAGAGCCCGCGATCGACCCACGGGTCGGCGAGGCGGAGGTTGGGGCCGGCGAGGAGATACCGCACCCCCAGCAAGCGGAGGAACGGCAGGTGCTGCGGCTTCGGCGTCCGGTACTGCTTCTTATAGGTGCCGAGGTCCAGGTCCAGGAAGTCGGCCAGCCAGGCGACATAGCGCGCGGGCTCCGTGGGGTCGTGGGTGCGAACGTCCGCGAGGCCGTAGAAGGTCGAGGCGTTGGCGACGAAGACCCCCCGCGTGCCGAGGAGACGGAACGGAGGGGGCTGCCGCGCCAGGAGATCTAGGAGCGGCAACGGGGGGTAGGCGGTCGCTGCCGGCACCGTCGGCACATAGCCGCCGTAGCCGTCCAGGAGCTGGCCGAGGACGAGGACCGCGGCGAGGCCGGCGGCTGCCAGCGGGTAGCGGCGCAGGAGGACCACCAGCGCGAGGCCGGCGACGACGATGGCGGCGACCATCGCGTGCCGCGCCGACTCCGCGGCGATGGCCGGGGAGACTCCGCCGTGCGCCGCCCAGAAGCGAAGCGCCAGCCGCGGGGCCGCGAGGGCGGCGGCGCCCGCTCCGGCCGCGGCGATCGCCAGGGCGAGGAGCAGCCGCCGGTCCCGGCTCGACTCGACGAGGAGCTGCAGGGCGAGGGCGGCCAAGAGCGCCACGGCGAAGCCGCCCAGGTAGGCGACATAGCGGAGGGAGAGGAGCGAGAGCGGCGGCCGGTCGAAGATCGACCGGAAAAGGCCGCCGAAATCGAGATGGACCGCCAGGGCGGCGGCGGCGGCGAGCGCCAGGAAGGCGCTCATTTCCCGCCGCCACCCACCGGCGGCTAGCCCCGCCAGGGCGAGGACCAGGGCGGCCAGGCCGACCGACCCCTCCCCCATCCATTGCAGCGGCGCCGGCCCCGCTTCGCCGGCCCCCTGGGGAGTGCCGAAGACCCCCGGCACCACGAGGTTGAGGAGCGCCCCCTGTCCACCGCCCGCCGGCGCCTCGGCCGCCTCGGAGGCCCACCCTCCATGCCCGCCGCCAACCTTCTCCGAGCCCAGGATCGTCTGCGCCACCGGAAGGGTGAAGAACGAGGTCCCGAGGGCGGCCAGAAAGGCCAGGCCGAGCATCAGGAGCACGGCGCGCCGGCGCGCGAGATCGGCCGCGAGAGCGAAGAGCCAGCGCGCGGCGAGGAAAGCGCCGGCCGCCGCCGCCGTCTCCGGATGGCCGGCGAGGAGCAGGCCGCCGAGAGCGAGGACGAGGAGGGCGCGGGCGCGGAGATCCGCGGGTTCGGCCAGCAGGCGTTCGCTCGCTAGGAAGGCGAAAGGCCAGAGGGCCATGACCTCGGCGTGGGGAAAGAGCTGCCAGACGGCGAGCGATCCGCCGAAGGCGTAGGCGACGGCCGCCGCGAGCGCCGCCATGGGATGACAGCCGAGCTGCCGTGCGGCGAGGAAAGTGCCGGTCAAGGCGAGCAGCACCTTCAGGAAGGCGCGCAGGGCCTGGCCCTCGCGAGGGTCGAACGGCAGCGAGAGGAGGGAGACGAGGCTGAACGGCGCCGCCTGGCCGTTGCCGAGGAGCGGCTGCCCAGCTCCCGACCAGGGGTTCAGGAGCGGCGCCCGCAGCGCCAGCATCTGCCGCCGCGCCTCCGCCTGCCAGGGCGCGAACTGCAGCGTGGCGTCGTTCAGACGGCCGTTCTTCGGCGAGTACCGGAGGTCCTCCCGGTCCGCCCAAGGCAGGTGCGGGGCGTTGGTGTCGAACGGCCCGTAGACGCGATGGATCGACAGCGCCGGCGCGAGCGGCGCGAGGGCGAGGAGGGTGAAGAGCGCCGCCCACCCCCAAGCCAGGCGCGGCCGGAATAGCCGGTTCCAGAGCGCCGTGCCCGCAGCCGCATAGAACAGCATCCCGGCGAGCAGGAGCCAGCGGAGGCTCATGCGACGGGACCTAGCGCCGCCTGCGCCAGCGCTGCGGATCGCGGGAGGAATGCATCACGGCCAAGACCCTGATCCGATCCTTCCGCAATCGAAAGAAAATCCCGAAGGGAAAACGCTTCAGCGATGCCCTGCGAACGTCGCGATAGACCAGCGGAAACTGTCCCGGGTTCTCCGCGATATGTGCAAGCGTCTGTTCGATCAGCACGAGAAAAGCGACGCCGAGACCTGGGGACCGCTTCTCGTACCAGTCCGCTGCCTCTGAAGCCTCGGCTTCGGCCTCTCGCGCTACCGTGAGAGGCAGGGGCCTCATAGCTTGGCGAGAATTCTCTGCTTGACCTCTTCCCAGGGCGAGCCGGCGTCCGGCGCCGCGTCATCTGCGGCCAGCCGCTCGTCGAGAACCTCGCGCTGCCAGGCCGGCAACTCGGGCTCCTGGTCGAGGCTCTCCCAGAGAGCCTCGGCCAAGTCGAGGCGATCCTCGACTGATAGCTGAAGGGCCTCCAACTTGAGCTCCGCTTTGTCCATGAACCACAGTATAGACGAGGGTCTTGGAGCGGGAGACGGGATTCGAACCCGCGACCAACAGCTTGGAAGGCTGTGACTCTACCCCTGAGTTACTCCCGCTCGGGTGCGGTCTAGTCTACCTGGATCCCCGTGAACTGCGGAGAACTGGTGGAGGCGGGAGGATTCGAACCTCCGTAGGGCGTTGCCCGGCAGATTTACAGTCTGCTGCCATTGTCCACTCGGCCACACCTCCCTGTACCGCCATGCTGGTGCTGTCTGGAGCCGGCACCCGGAATCGAACCGGGGACCTACTGTTTACAAGACAGTAGCTCTACCCCTGAGCTATGCCGGCGGGCCCCCGAAGCCGCAAGAGTTTAGCCCCTGTCGCCGGGGCTGGCAAGGCCGGAGCGCTGGCGCACCGCCTCGTAGAGCAGGGCCGCCGCCGCGGTGGCGATGTTCAGCGAACCCACGTGGCCGCGCATGGGGAGGCCGAGCAGCCGGTCGCAGACGCGCCGGGTCAAGGAGCGGAGGCCCTTCTCCTCGCCGCCGAAGCAGAGGACGACCTTGCCGGTGAGATCGACCTCCCAGGGGGCTTCGCCCGCGGCGTCGGCGCCGTAGATCCAGAAGCCCTCCTGCTTGAGGCGCTCCAGGGTGGCGGCGGTGTTGACGATGCGCTCGACGGGCAGCCACTCGCTCGCCCCCGCCGAGGTCTTGGCGACGGTCGAGGAGAGGGGCGCCGAGCCGCGGTCGCGGATCATTGCCCGGCCGACGCCGGCCCCCTCGCAGACCCGGAGCACCGCCCCCAGGTTGCGCGGGTCCTGGACGTCCTCCAGGAGGACCAGGAGCCGAGGATCGCCGGAGAGGCCGTCGGCTTCCAGGCCCGCGGCCGCCGTCGCCTTCACCTCGGCCGCCATGCCGTTATGGGCCGGGCCCGCCAGCTCGGCGAGCGCCCGCTCGGGCAGCGTCGCCAGGCTCACCTGGTGACGCCGGCAGAGCTCCTCGATCTCCTCCCGCCGGCGCCCCGTCCTCCCGGCCGCCAGCAGCACCCGCGACACCTCGTGCGGGCGATGGCGCAGGGCCTCGCGGACCGGATGGTAGCCGTAGAGGAACATGCCGGATCAACAACGACAATCAAGGCGGGTGGTGTGGCGCCGCGGGCTCCCGCGCGTGCCGTCGCGCG
>DATNKQ010000228.1:0-2479 GCA_035603315.1 Thermoanaerobaculia bacterium | reverse complement strand
TTCCCACGCGATCTGGGGTTGCACGAGCTGTTCGAGGCGCAGGCGGCGCACGCGCCGCAGGCGACTGCCCTGATCCATGGCGAGCAGCGGGTGAGCTACGGCGAGCTCAACACCAGGGCGGACCATCTCGCCCGGCGCCTGCGCGCCTTCGGCGTCGGACCCGAGGTGCTGGTCGGGGTCTTATGCGACCGGACCCCGGGCCTGGTGGCCGCCGCGCTTGCCGTGCTCAAAGCGGGAGGTGCCTACCTGCCCCTCGACCCGGCCTATCCCGCGGACCTGCTGGGCTTCCTGCTGGCCGACTCCGACGCTCCAGTCGTACTCGCCGAGGAGAGCGTGACCGCGGCACTGCCGGCGTTCGCGGGGACGCTGGTGCTCGTGGACCGCGATTCCGGCGGTCATCCCGGCGGCTCCGCGCCGGGAGAGCCGCCGCGCGGCTTCGTCCACCCCCAGCAGGCGGCCTACGTCATCTATACCTCCGGCTCCACCGGCACTCCCAAGGGCGTGCTGGTCCGCCACGGCAGCGCTGTGGCCCGGGTCACCTGGGCTCTCTCCGTCTATTCGCGCGACGTGCTGGCCGGCGTCCTCGCGGCGACATCTCTCTGCTTCGACCTGTCCGTCTTCGAGATCTTCGTGCCGCTCGCCGCCGGGGGGGCCGTCGTCCTGGCGGACCACGTCTTGGCCCTCCCCGGCCTCTCAGCGGCCTCCGCGGTGACCCTGGTCAACACCGTCCCCTCGGCGATGACCGAGCTCATGCGGGCCGGCGCCCTCCCCCGCTCCGTGCGGGTGGTCAACCTGGCCGGCGAGCCGCTGCGCCGCAACCTGGCCGCGCGGCTCTACGCACTGGACGGGGTCGAGGAGGTCCACAATCTCTACGGCCCCTCCGAGGACACCACCTACTCGACCGGCGCCCGGGTCGAGCGGGGGGACGAGCGCGAGCCCGCAATCGGCCGGCCGCTCCCCAACACCCGCGTCTATCTGCTCGACCCGGGGCTCCGCCCGGTGCCCGTGGGAGCGCCCGGCGAGCTGTGGCTCGGCGGCGAGGGCTTGGCCCGCGGATATCTGCGCCGGCCCGACCTCACCGCGGACCGATTCCGCCCCGACCCGTTCGGGCCTCCGTCCGGCCGGCTCTATCGCACCGGCGATCTGGCGCGGCGGCGGACGGATGGCACGATCCACTATCTCGGCCGGCTCGATCACCAGGTGAAGGTGCGGGGCTTCCGCATCGAACCGGGGGAGATCGAGACGCATCTGGCGAGCGATCCCGAGGTAAGGGAAGCGATCGTGATCGTGCACGAGAGCCCTCCGGGCGAGAGCCGTCTGGTTGCCTACGTGGCCGCCTCCCCGGAGCTGGTGCCGGCGAAGGTGCGTGAGCGTCTGCGTCACCGGTTGCCACAGCACATGCTGCCGTCGGTGATCGTCCGTTTGGAGTCGCTACCCAAGACACCGAACGGCAAGGTGGACCGGAAGGCCCTGCCGACGCCGGGCTGGCCAGTCGGCACCACCTGGGTCGCGCCGCGCACACCGACCGAAGATCTGCTGGCCGGAATCTTCGCCGACGTCCTGGAGGTCGCCAGCGTCGGGCGCGGCGACGACTTCTTCGAGCTGGGCGGCCATTCGCTGCTGGCGACGCAGGTCGTCTCCCGCCTGCGCGGTGTCTTCGGCGTGGAGCTGCCGCTGCGCGTCCTGTTCGAGCGTTCGGGCGTGGCGGAGCTAGCAGCGGCTGTCGAGGAGGCCCGCCGTGGGGGTCCCGGCCGGGTGGCTCCGCCCGTGGTCCCAGTGGCGCGCGACGGAGACCTGCCTCTCTCCTTCGCCCAGGAGAGGCTCTGGTTTCTCGACCAGCTCGAGCCGGGTCAGACCGCCTACAACATCCCTGCGGCCCTCACGCTCTCCGGGCCGCTCGGCCTGCGGGCCCTCACCGCGGCGTGGAGCGAGATCCTGCGGCGCCACGAGGCTCTGCGGACGACCTTCACCGCCGTGGAAGGCCGGCCGGTGCAGCGGATCTCGCCGCACGCCGAAGTCTCCGTCCCGCTCGTTGACTTGACCGGGCTTCCCCCTGGAGACCGGCAGGCCGCGGCAGAGCTCCTGGAGGAGAACGAGGTCCGGCGCGCGTTCGACCTCTCCCGCGGTCCACTAGTGCGGCTCACCCTGCTGCGTCTCGGGCGCGACGAGCACCTGGTGATGCTGGGAATGCACCACATCGTAGCCGACGGCTGGTCGATGCGGATCCTGGTCCGCGAGCTGACCTCCCTGTACGCCGCTTTCCACCAGAGGACCTGCTCACCGCTGCCGGAGCTGCCGGTGCAATACGCCGACTATGCGCTCTGCCAGCGCCGCTGGCTGCAGGGCGACGTGCTCGCAGCGGAGCTCGAGTTCTGGCTCGGAGCGCTGGCTGGCGCGCCCGAGGTGCTGGAGCTCCCGGCCGACCGACCGCGGCCGGCCCTGCCCAGCGGCCGCGGCGGAGCCTGTGCGGCGTCCCTGT
>DATNKQ010000217.1:0-5403 GCA_035603315.1 Thermoanaerobaculia bacterium | reverse complement strand
TCGCCGATCTTCTCCGGCGGGTCGCCGTGCATCACGTAGGCGTCGCAGAGGCGCGCGATGAGCTCCTTGGCCGCCTCCGACTCGCCCCCCGCGTAGATCGTCGGGCGCGGGCGCGAGAGGGGCTTGGGCTGCAGCGCCGTCCCCTCGACGCGGTAGTAGCGGCCGGCGAACGAGAAGCGATCTTCCTTCCAGACGCCGTCGACGACGTGCAGCCACTCGGCCGTCCGCGCGTAGCGGTCGTCGTGGGAATCGAAGGCGACGCCGTACTGCGCCGCCTCCTGCGCCCACCACGAGGAGACGACGTTCAACGACAGGCGCCCGCCGCTGATGTGATCGACGTTGGCGGCCTGCTTGGCCAAGAGGGCGGGCAGGTGGAAGGTCGGGCGCACCGCCACCATCAGCTCCAGGCGGCGGGTCACCGCGGCCAAGGCCGCCGCCGTCGACCAGGCGTCGAGCGAGGGCGCGTCGACCCCCTTGATGTCGTTCAGGTTGAGCTCGGCGATGAGGGTCAGGTCGAAGCCGATCTCCTCGCTGCGCCGCGCCAGCCGGCTGACGTAGCCCCAGCTCGCCTCCATCCCTTCGTCCTCGACGTTGCGCAGCCATCCGCCGAACACCGGCAGCCAGTATCCGTATCTCACGCTTCCGCCTCCGCTTCGAGGTAGTCGACGAGCCGCGCGAAGGGGTCGAAGCCGACGACGCGCGGGGCGTCGGCCACGAAGTTCGAGAGGGCGTTGATGTCGTAGTAGAGGAGAGCGCCGCTGCGGTCGTCGACGATGTACTCGACGCCGCCGACGTCGATGCCCGCCGCCGCGAAGATCCGCTCGACGTCGGCGATGACCTCGGGCGGCGGCGTGTAGCCCTCGACCCGGATGCCCCGTTCCTGGGCGTCGAGGGCGCAGGCGGCGCCCACCAGCACCGCCCCGCCGGTCGTCTGGCAGGCGTCGCCGGGGCAGATGTTGAAGACGTCCTCCGGGCTGAAGACGCGGATGCCGTAGAGGAACTTGCCGCCCAGCACCTCGACGCGCACGATGTGGCCGCCGCGTGCGGGGACGAACTCCTGCACCAGCGCCGCGCTGTCGATCCCCAGGTCGACGGCGCCGTGTTCGACCGCCGCCGCCAGCTCCTCGGGCGTGTCATAGCGCACGATGCCGGCGCCGCTGCCGCCGACGTTGGCCTTGACGACGATCGGAAAGCGCAGGCCCTGGGCCGCCGCCGGCGCCTCCGCCGGGTGGTTGATCGCCCGCGCGGGCGGATACGGGAGCCCGAGCGATGCCAGGAGCGAGAGCTGCAGCGCCTTCGAGGTCTCGACTCGGAAGCCGCGCGAGCCGTTGACGACGCGCGTCCCCAGCCGCTCCAGATGATCGAGGTAGGCGAGCGTGTGGTAGATGCCGTGGCTGTCTCCCCGCAGGTAGGCCGACGGGCTCATGCGGTTGAAGAAGAGCGAGTACTCGCGCCGGCGGCAGGCGACATCGTAGTGGTGGCGCCGGGCGTCGATGCGGACGTAGTCCGTGCCCCGCCGGTCGAGCTCGGCAAACAGCGGCCGGAACCAGTCCTGGTGCTCGTGATAGACCGCCATCGGGCGGGCCAACTGGGGCATCGGCACTCCTCGAGAGATCGCGGCCCCGGATGCAGCGGAGCCAGGGGTCGGATTATAGATGACTGAGTCGCTAACGTTCACATGCCCAGCTGCTCGAAGGTCTGTCGTGACCTCCACGCCCGCACCCTCTTCGAGCAGCGCACGGCGGCGGAGCTGGCAAGTGGTAGGACATGGCCTGATCCCTCGATCCGCAGGAAGCCGTAACCGACGAGACAACCGCCTGCGGCCGAGCCGACTTCCCCAGCGCGCCCGTGCTCGCTAGCGGACGGGCTCCATGGGCCGGTATCGATAACCGAGGACCAGCGGTCCCACCGCTCTGAGCACGGTCTTTTCAGTCGAATCGAGTTCTGTGGTGATCGCGCCATGCGCAGGCAGTGCCGCCCTTGCTCGCTGCCTGAGTTCGGTTCGGGCCTCTCCTGTCGTGTCCGCACGCCAGTCGACCGAGAAGATTAATGCGTCCGCGATGACCGCTTCCACTACAGTCCCGAACCAGGCCGATCGGTCACCGCCTTCGAGCGTGCGTGCGAACCGCTCGACACAAATGGGAGCGAACTGCTCGGAGAGCTCGCCACGGCCAAATGTGGCAATCCGTGGATTCTCGACTACCAGGGAATAGGCGCGTACTTCGCGCCCCACTAGGTGCAGTTGGGGCAGCATTCGGCCAAGCTTGCCGATGTCGAGCGCTAACGTCCTCTGCCCCGTCGTCGCAGGCAGAACGAAGGGGACATCGCTCGGCGAGCGGCCCGGGAAGCAGCTCTCTCTCTTGAGGAACAGAAGAGGCCGGCCTAGCTGCTGGGCCCCGCCACGACCGTCAGGCTGGGCGAGCTGGATAATGTCACCCGGCCGAAACACCGCGGCAAAACCGGGGTTGGGAATGAAGCCTTCCCGGGTCAGAAGCGCATCGAGGTCTACCAGCGGTGCCGGGCGGGAGACATAGAGGCCAGCCGCCGCAACGAGGGCCGTCGCGGCGAGCGCGAAGATGGCAGCCCGTCGCCAGCGCGGGAGTCCTTTCAGCGGCGCCTTTCTCCTAGAACCTTCCCTTCTAGGCTTCATCGCCGAGCGCGATGGGCAATTGCGAGCTCGACGACGGCTACGCCGTGCTCGACGATGTCACCCGTGAAGAGCGAGGCAACATCGCCCGAGTCCTCGGACGGGTCGGCCACGACGCCGCGCAGGCGGATCTGCCGAATGGCACTGGTACCGCTAGCGCCGGTAGTTGCCTCGAGCAGTTGCGCCATAGGTTGCCCAATGGGAGCGAGCGTGAAGACGATCTGTACCATCTCGCTTCCGGGAACTTCGTCTAACCTAAAATTCCCGTCAGGAGGTACCACGATCATCTCGTTGGCGGCGATTGCAGCAGTGCCGCCGTTGGAGGGCCAAAGACTCTCCAGGTGACCAGCTGCGCCGCGGTGGAGCAAGGCAATGTATCCGGTGCGGTTGGCCGTCAACGTGATGCAGAATCGGTCTCCGCTCTCGAAGATGTGGCTCAGCGGAACTGCGGTAGAATTGAGGTTGACGACCTTTGCAAGTCCGACTCGCAGCCTCAGGGAACCGAATCTGGGGACAGGTACGAGTCGGGTAGGCGTTGGCGGCGCCGCAACTAGAGCTCCAGCCATACTGGCAAGCAGGAGGCATCCTGCCAAACCAAGAGCAGCGTGGCTGAGGAAACGTGCTGCAAGAGATCCGTGAGAAGAGGAAGATATCATGGACGATAGGAGCTCCCTATAGGCTCAGGCTCAGGGGATATGAAAATCATACGCTCTTGGAGCCGGGATGACTAGGCATCGCATCTGCTTCCCTGCATAAGTTCAATGGCGAACTACCGTCTGACATGCTTTCCGCTTCGTGAGACGAGCTCTCCGTGGTCCACAATGGAGCTCTCCGCACAAAGGAGCAGGATACACCTGCTGCTCGTCCTCCTCTTCCTGCTAACCCCGGTAATGGGTTTAGGCGAAAGACCAGTTGTGGAGAGCACGCCCTTTCTCCGCGTCGATCCCGGAATGCACACCGACCCGATCCGTGGAATAGCAGTCGATGCCGCTGGCCGTTTCCTGGCGACAGCCGCAGGCGACAAGACCTGTAGGATCTGGGACCTTCGATCCGGCGCCCTGCTCCAAACCCTGCGTCCACCCATTGGTGCTGCCGAGGAGGGCGCCCTCGGCGCGGTGGCCCTTTCACCTGACGGCCAATGGGTCGCTCTCGGTGGCAACACGGGTCTACTATGGGAGGGGACCGCCAGCATCTACGTCTTCGAGCGCACGTCAGGGCGTTTGGTAAGGCGCATTCATGGCTTACCGGCGCCAGTTTCGCATCTCGCCTACAGCGCCGACGGAAAGCGGCTAGCCGCGGGGCTTGCCCGCACTGGCGGAATTCGGGTGTTCGACTCGGGCGACGGCGCGCCTCTGGGCGCCGACGGAGACTATGGCGCCACCGTTCACTGGGTCGAGTTCGATCGTAGCGGCCGGCTCGTAACGAGTAGCTCCGATGGCTTTGTTAGGCTCTACGACCAGAGCCTAAAACGCCTTGCTAAGGTCGCAGCAAAAGGGGGAAAGGAGCCCTTCAGCGTCAGCTTCTCTCCAGACGATCTGAAGGTAGCACTAGGTTTCGTCGATTCCGCGCAGGTTGACGTCCTTTCAGGCTTCGACCTCACGTTGCTCTACCAACCGAACGTGAAGGGAGTCTCGGAACCGCTCCATAGCGTCGCATGGTCTGTCAGCGGCGACAGGCTCTACGCTGCAGGTAGCTTTGGTACGAGCACCGACAACTATAAGGTTCGGATCTGGGAAAGGAGTGGCGAAGGGGAGTCTAAAGACGTCAATCTCGGCGGTACGAACACCATTCTAGCGCTAAAGACTTTGCAGGACGGGCGAATAGTGTTTGGTGGTGCTGCGCCTGCCTGGGGGCTGCTTGGGAAGGACGGTGAGTTGCTTCACTTCATGGGGACAGAAACCGCCGACTTCCGGGCCGCCAAGGATTGTTTCAAACTCGACGATACCGGGAAACGAGTCCAGTTCTGTTACCAGTCGTATTCACGGAATCCCGCAGTCTTCTCGACAACGGAGCGCACTCTCGTTCTCGGCCCTTCGAGTGGTCATGAGTTTAGAGCGCCGCGGTCACATGCCTGGAAGATCGATCTCCGTTTCGGCGCGAAAGGCGACTCCCATACCTATCTCAATCGAAAGCAACTCTTTGTCGACCCCCCGCCGGTCATCTCATGCCACGCAGTCGCCCCGGATGGGAACTGGTTTGTACTCGGCTCGTCTTCCGGATTCATCTACTCTGTTACTTCAGACGGGAAGGAGCGATGGCAGGTCCTTACAATCTCCCCTGTCTGGGCGGTCAACATCTCCAATAATGGGAGGGTCGTAGTTGCAGGTCTGCTTGATGGGACCATAAGATGGTTCCGCGCCCAGGACGGCCAAGAGTTGCTCGCAGTCTTCCTGCATGCCGACCGTAAACGCTGGGTAGCTTGGACGCCTTCTGGATTCTACGATGCGTCGATTGGCGCTGAGACTCTCGTCGGCTGGCAAGTCAACCGTGGCCTAGAGGCGGCCAGTGATTGGTTTCCTGTCTCCCGCTTCCGCGAGCGATTCTATCGCCCAGATGTCATCGCGCGCGTCGTCGACGCACTCGACGAGGTCACGGCAATTCGTCAGGCCGATGAGGCTGCGGGGCGCGTTCCACAAAAGACGGTCTTGGCCCGCATCCTTCCTCCAGTAGTGCGGATCCTTTCACCGATTGACGGTGCGATAATTGGAAAGCAATCCCTTGAGATGCGCGCGAGCATCCGCTCGGTCTCAGGCGAC
>DATNKQ010000213.1:0-7034 GCA_035603315.1 Thermoanaerobaculia bacterium | reverse complement strand
CGCTTGCCTACCAGGCCGCGGGTCCGCTGAATCCGGCCGGCCTGGCGGCGAGCCTCGCCGCCCTGGTCCGGCGGCACGAGGCCCTGCGCACGACCTTCGCCGGCGGCGACGAGGGCGAGCCGCGACAGGTGATCGCCCCGGCGGCGCCCATCCCTCTGCCAATCTGCGACCTCCGCGGTTTGCCACCTGACGAGCGCAAGGCGGTGGCCGCGCGGCTGGCGGAGGAGGAGTCGCATCGGCCCTTCGACCTGGCGCGCGGGCCGCTCGCGCGGGTGAGCCTGCTCCGCCTCGACGAGGAGCGCTACGACCTGCTGGCGACGATCCACCACATAGTCGCCGACGGTTGGTCGCTGGAGATCTTCGTCCGCGAGCTCTCCGCCCTCTACGGCGCCGCCGTTGCGGCCCGGCCCGCCCCCCTTCCCGAGCTCCCTGTCCAGTACGCCGACTTCGCCCGCTGGCAGCGGCGGTGGCTGGGCGCCGAGGCGCTGGCGCCGCAGATCGACTACTGGCGGCGGCAGCTCGCCGGGGCGCCGGCGTCGCTCGACCTGCCCACCGACCGGCCGCGGCCGGCGGTGGAGAGAGCGCGCGGCGCGCAGCTGGCCGTGCCCCTTCCGGCGGGCCTCGTGCCGGCCCTCCAGGCGCGCGCCCGCGAGCAGGGCGCCACCCTCTTCATGATTCTCTTCGCCGCCTTTGCGGCGCTGCTCCACCGCGTCACCGGAGAGGACGACGTCCTCGTCGGCACGCCGGTCGCCAACCGCAACCGAGCGGAGCTCGAAAACCTCATCGGCTTCTTCGTCAACACCCTGGTGCTGCGCGCCGACCTTGCCGACGACCCGCCGTTCGCCGAGCTGCTGGCCCGGGTGCGGGAGGCCGCCCTCGGCGCCTACGGCCATCAGGATGTCCCCTTCGAGCGCCTGGTCGAGGAGCTGCAGCCGGAGCGCAGCCTGGCCAGGAGCCCGCTCTTCCAGGTGGCGTTCGTCGTCGCCGCTGAGCGCGCCGAAACCCTGGCGCCCGGCCTCGTCCTCACGCCGCTGCCCGTCGACAGCGGCACTGCCAAGTTCGAGCTCACGCTGGCGCTTCTCGAAGGCGACGCCGGATGGACGGCGTCGCTCGAATACAAGACCGATCTCTTCGACGCCGCCACCATCCGCCGCCTCTTCGGACAGCTCCAGACGCTCCTCGAAGGGGTGGCGGCCGATCCCGAGCGGCGGCTCTCCGACCTGCCGCTCTCGACCGCCGCCGATCGCGCCGAGCCGGCGGCCGGGCGCGGAGCCCTCGCGCCGGGCGGAGCCGAGGAGAGGGTCCGCATCGCGGGCTCGCGCCTGGCGGCGTCCGGCGTCGCGGCGGCCCTGGCGGGCCATCCCCACGTGGAGAGCGCGGTGGTGGTGAAGCGCGGCGACCTGGCGGACGGCCCGGCCCTGGTGGCCTACGTCGTCCCTCGCGAGGGCCTGCCGGAGGTCGAAGACCTGCGGCGGCACCTGCAGGACGCCCTGCCGGTCTCCGACCTCCCCGCGGCGTGGGTCTTCCTCGACCGCCTGCCCCTCACCTCCAACGGCCGGGTGGACCGCCGCGCCCTGCCGCCGCCCGAGGGGCGCCTTCCCGAGGCGGGCTTCGCGCCGCCCCGCACGCCCGTCGAGGAGGTGCTCGCCGGCGTGTGGGCGGAGGTGCTGGGGCGCGAGCGGTTGGGCGTCTATGACGACTTCTTCGAGCTCGGCGGCCACTCGCTCCTGGGCATCCGCATCACCTCGCGCATGCGCGCCCTGTTCGGCGTCGATCTGCCGCTGCGCCGGCTCTTCGAGGCGCCGACCCTGGCCGGCCAGGCGGCCCTCGTCGAGGCCGCCCGCGCCGGGAGCGCCGGCGACGGGCCGTCCTCGCCGCCCGGCGAGCCGCTGGTGCCGATGGCGCCGGCCGTACGGGCCGGCGGGCTGTCGGTCTCGTCCGCCCAGCAGCGGCTCTGGTTCGCCGAGCAGATGATGCCGGGGAGCGCGACCCTCAACATTCCCCACCCGCTCCTGCTCGAAGGCCCGCTCGATCCGCCGGTGCTCGCCGCCGGTCTGGAAGAGATCGTCGCCCGCCACGAGGCGCTGCGCACCACTTTCGCCCTCGTCGAAGGGGAGCTGCGGCAGAGGGTCTCGCCGCCGGCGCCCTTCCCCCTGAACCTTGTCGATCTGGCGGCGCTGCCGGCGGCCGGCCGCCTTGCCGTGGCCCAAGATCTTTCGGAAGCCGAGGCGCGGCGCCCCTTCGACCTCGCCCGCGGCCCGCTCCTCCGGGCTGTGCTGCTCCGCCTCGGCGGCGAGGAGCACCGGCTGCTCCTGACGCTCCACCACATCGTCGCGGATGCCGGGTCGACGGAGATCCTGGAGAGCGAGATCACGGCGCTCTACGTGGCCGCGCCGCTTGCTCCACTCCCCATCCAGTACGCCGACTTCGCCGCCTGGGAGCGGCGCCGGCTGGCGGGGGAGGCGATGGCGGCGCCGGCGGCCTACTGGCGCCGGCAGCTCGCCGGCTTGCCGCTCCTCGCCCTACCGACCGACCGGCCGCGGCCGCCGCGCCAGACTTTCGTTGGGGCGGTCGAAAGCGTCGCCGTCGAGGCCGACCTGACGGCGGGCCTCCGCGCCCTCGCCCGGCGCGAGGGGGTCAGCCTGTTCATGACCCTCTACGCGGCCTTCGCGGCCCTCCTCAACCGCTACACCGGCCAAGAGGACTTCGGCCTCGGCACGCCCGTCGCCGGCCGCAACCGGACGGAGGTCGAGGGGCTGATCGGCCCCTTCGTCAACACCCTGGTGCTGCGCGCCGACCTGTCCGGCGATCCCCCGTTCCGCGACCTGCTCGCCCGGGCGCGCGAGCTGACGCTTGCGGCCCATGCCCACGCCGACGTTCCCTTCGAGCGGCTGGTCGAGGAGCTGGAAGGGGAGCGCGACCGCGACCGCAGCCGCAGCCCGCTCTTCCAGGTCGTGCTGGCGCTGGCCGCTGTGCCGACGCCGCGGCGCTTCGCCGGCATCACCCTGACGCCGCTCGCCGTCCATACGGCGACCTCGCAGTTCGACCTCACGCTCTACGTCATGGAAGAGCCGAGTCGGCTGACGGCAGGGATCGAGTACAACACCGACCTCTTCGCGGCGGCGACCGTCGGCCGCCTGCTGGGGCACTTCCGCCGCCTGCTGGAAGCGGTGGTCACCAACCCCGCCCTGCGGCTCTCCGAGCTGCCGGTGGAGATCCGGCCGCCGGCTCCCCCGGCTCCCCCGGCTCTAACATCTCCGGCGTTGCCCGCTGCATCCGCGGCGGCGGTGCCGGCGTTCGCTGTCCCGGCGAGCGGAGATGGCGGCCCGGCGGCCCGGCTCGCGGAGCGCCAGGCCAGCCTCGCCCAGCGCCGCGCCCGCCTCTCGGCCCAGCAGCGGGAGCTTCTGGCGCGGCGGCTCCAAGGCAGCTGGCCGGCCCCGGCGGCGAGCACCCAGCCGGCCAGCTCGTCGCTGGTGGCGATCCAGCCCACGGGGTCGCTTCCGCCTTTCTTCTGCGTCCATCCCGCCGGCGGCGACGTCCTCTGCTTCCACCCGCTCTCCCGGCGCCTGGGGACGGACCAACCTTTCTACGGCCTGCAGTCCCACGGCCTCGAAGCCGGCGAGGAACCCTTCACCCGGGTGGAGGAGATGGCCGGGCACTACGCCGGCCTGCTGCGGCGGACGGCGGCCGGTCCCTACTTCCTGGGCGGCTGGTCGCTGGGCGCCGCGGTCGCCTTCGAGACCGCCCGCCAGCTGGCGGCGGCGGGGGAGGAGGTGGCCCTCCTTGCCATCCTCGACGGCCCGGCGGGCCTGAGGGACCACCCCGCGATTGATGAGGGTCTCTACGAGGACGACGCCCGCTGGCTGGCGGAGATCGCCGACTACGTCCGCCGGCTGTGGGCGGCCGACCTGCGGATCTCCTACGAGAACTTGGCCGCGCTGCCGCCGGAGGAGCAGCTGGCGCGCTTCCTGGAGGAGCTCCGGCGGGTGCATTTCCCGCCGGCCGCCGCCGGCCCGGCGCAGCTCCGCCGCCTGCTGGCGGTCTTCAAGGCCAACGTCCGCGCCCTCCGCGGCTACGCGCCGGCTCCCTATCCGGGAACCATCACCCTGTTCCGGCCGCAGGCCGGAGATTCCGACCTCGGGTGGGGAGCGCTGACGCCGTTCCCGCTCGCCGTCGAGATCGTCGCCGGCGACCACGTCAGCGCCCTCGCCGAGCCCCACGTGCGGTCGCTCGCCGAGCGGCTGGGGGCCTGCATCGAGCGGGCGATGGGCCGCTGAGGGCTCACGACGCGCCGCCGCCTTCGTCGCCGGCGGCCGGCGTCTCCTCTGCCGGCGGCGGCAGCTCGTAGGCGAGGAAGTCGCGGGTCGACCGGCGGCCGACGGCGAGCAGGGTGGAGAGGAGGATGATCAGCCCGCAGGAGGTGTAGACGAGCGGCACGTTCTTCCCCGTCAGGTCGCCCACCACGCCGCCGACCGCCATGCCGATGGGGACGAGGCCGCCGGTCAGGGTGTTGAGGAGGCCCATCACCCGGCCGCGCAGCTCGGACGGCGTCGTCGCCTGCAGGGTCGTCATGACGTAGACGTTGATCAGCCCCACCACCATCCCGAGGACGAAGGAGATAGCGAGGGCCAGGAGCGTCGCGCGGACGAAGGCGGTGACGAGGAAGGGGACGGGGGCGAAGAGCATCAGTCCGACGACGAAGCGGCTGCGGCCCCGCCCCTCCAGCCGCAGCAGCCCGGCCAGGAGGAAGCCGACGATGACGCCGGCGCTGATCGCCGCCAGCAGGAACCCGTACCAGTCGGCGCCCACGCGCAGGTAGTTGCGGACGAAGAAGGGCAGCAGCACGAAGACCGGCATGACGAAGAGGTTGAAGCAGGCCGCGGAGAGGACGAAGCCCAACAGCCCGCGCTTGCCGCGCATGTACTCGAAGCCCTCGCGGATCTCGGTCGCGAACTGGCGCACAGTGCCGCCGATCGCCGTCTTCTTGCGCGGCGTCGGCGGCAGCTGGACGAATCCTTCGCTGACGGCCGAGAAGAGGAAGCTCAGGCCGTCGGCCAGGAACAGCACCGGCGCCCCCAGCAGGCGATAGAGCACGCCGCCGATCCCCTGGCCGAGGAGGAGCGAGGCCTGGAGCGAGAACTGGTTCATCGAGTTGGCGGCGGCGAGGCGCTCGGCGGGGACGAGGTCGGGGATGGCGGCGGCGAGCGCCGGTAGGAAGAAGGCCCGCGCCACGCCCTCGGTGAAGCTGGCGGCGAAGAGAAGGCCGATGATCGTCCGCGTGCCCCAGCCGGTCCCCAGCATGGCGAAGGAGAGGCCCAGGAGCCCCAAACTGGCAACCAGGTCGGCGAGGATGATGATCCGGATGCGCGGGAAGCGGTCGGCCACGGCGCCGCCCAGCGGCCCCAAGAGGACGCCGGGGAGGTTCGAGGACATGAGGACGAATCCCATGAGGCTGGCCGAGCCGGTCTTCTCGACGATCCAGAACGCCATCGCCACGGCGAAGGCCTGGTTGCCGAGCTGGCTGACGGCCTGCCCCTGCCAGAGCAGGAGGAAGTTGCGGTTCGCCAGCCTGCCGGGGAGTTTCCGGGTGGCGCCGGCGGCGGCGGAAGCGGGGTTGGCGGGCTCGCTCATCGGGCTCCTTTCCATGGGCCTCGCGGGGCGCCAATGGTATACTTACTTGCTCTCTGCAACTGCAGAGCGGCTGTGATCCGGACCATGACCGACACCCTCTCGCTGCAGCTCGACGCCGCGCCTTCCCTCGCCGAAGGCCTCTGCCGGGTGGTGCGCGAGCTGGGCGCCCAGGGCTGGTGCCAGGGGACGGGCGGGAACTTCAGCGTCACCCTGAGCCGCGACCCGTTGCGGCTGCTGATCACCCGCTCCGGGCTCGACAAGCGGCGCCTGGGCGCCGGCGATCTCCTGGAGGTTGGCCCCGGCGGCGCGGCGGCACCCGCAGCATCCAACCCCGAGTCCGGCCGTCCGTCCGCCGAGGCCGCCCTGCACTGCCGCATCGTTTCGCGGACCGGCGCCGGCGCCGTCCTCCACGTCCATTCCGTGGCCGACACTCTGCTCGGCGAGCACTTCGCGGGGCGTGGCGGCTTCACCCTCTCCGGCTACGAGATGCTGAAAGGGCTCGAAGGGGTCGCCAGCCACCTGGAGGAAGTCTTCGTGCCGGTCCTCGCCAACTCCCAGGACATGGCGCTCCTCTCCGGCGAGATCGAGCTCCTGCTCGACCGGCGGCCCGGTCTCCACGGGCTGCTGCTCGCCGGCCACGGGCTCTACGCCTGGGGGGAGACGCTGGAGCAGGCGCGGCGGCACGTGGAGATCTTCGAGTTCCTGTTCGACTGCGTGGCGCGCAGGACCCCTTTCGAGCCGTTTTGTGGTGGATGAACCAATAGCAAACCCGTCAAGGAGGTAAGCCATGGCAACCGTGACGCTGCGTGACGAGAACCGAGTGCTGGAGGGCGCCCAAGACATCTCCGCCTTCCTGGCGCCGTTCGGCATCTGGTATCGCCGTTTCGAAGGGTCGGACCAGCTTCCCGACGACGCCGACGACCAGCAGATCCTGGCCGCCTACGACGCCCCCATCCGCGAGCTGATGGCCGAGGGGGGCTACGTCACCGCCGACGTGATCAACATCAAGCCGGACGTCCCCGGCCTCGAGGCGATGCTCAACCGGTTCAACAAGGAGCACTGGCACGACGAGGACGAGGTCCGCTTCATCGTCCACGGCCGCGGCCTCTTCCACGTCCATCCCCAGGACGGCCCGGTGTTCAGCATCGAGGTCGTCAAGGGCGACATGATCAAGGTTCCCCAGGGGACCTACCACTGGTTCGACCTCTGCCAGGACCGCACGATCCGCGCCGTCCGCCTCTTCCAGGACATGTCGGGCTGGACGCCGCACTACACCGAGTCGGGCACGGACGCCGGCTACCAGCCGCTCTGCTTCGGGCCCGCCTACCTGCCGGCCAGCGGTCTCTAGACCGCGGCCCCTCCTCGCGAGCCGGAAAAAGAATCGCCCGCTGCACCGGAGTGCA
>DATNKQ010000209.1:0-7524 GCA_035603315.1 Thermoanaerobaculia bacterium | reverse complement strand
CTCCCAGCCCTCCGGACACCGCCTCGCCGACCCTGCCGGTGTCGCGCGCTTGGGCTACATAGTCGGGCTCGACGACGATGGCGACCGGGGGGCCCGCGGCGGCCGGCGGCAGCCGCGCCGCCATCGCGGCGGCGGCGCGGTCGAGCTCCGCCGCCAGCGCCGCGAGCTCGGGACGGGCGAGGTCGGCGGGCGGTACCAGGAGGGTGATCCTGCCGGCGCGGAGCGGCCGGAGGCCAGTCGGGGCGACCGGGACAGGCGGCGGATCGCCGATGGCGGCCTGCCCGCCGGCGACCAGCAGCGCCAGGGCGAGGATCAGGGCGCGCAGGCGCATGGCGGAAAAGGATAGCAGGCCGAGATCCGGCCCATCCCTGCTACATTGCCGGCCGCATGCTCGCCCGCTGGAACCCCTGGCGCGGCCTGGCCGGCCTGCCGGCCCGGCTCTGGCTGCTGTTCGCGGTCACCCTCATCAACCGCGCCGGCACCATGGTCCTCCCCTTCCTCGCCCTCTGGCTCACCCGCGAGCGCGGCTTCTCGGCCGGCAGGGCCGGCGCCTACTTCGCACTCTACGGACTGACGGGGATCGCCGCCGCGCCCCTCGCCGGCCGGCTGGCCGACCGCTTCCGCCCCCTGCCGGTGCTGGTCGCCGCGCTCCTCACCTCCGGCGCCGTCCTCCTCGTCTTCCCGCTGGCGCGCCACCCGGCGGCGCTGGCGCTCGCCGTCGTCGCCTTCGCCGCCGGCAGCGAAACCTTCCGGCCCGCCAGCTTAGCCGCCATCACCGCCTGGACGACGCCGGCCGAGCGGCGGATGGGGTTCTCCCTCTCGCGGCTCGCCATCAACCTGGGGATGAGCGTCGGGCCGGCGGTCGGCGGCTTCCTCGCCGCCTGGTCCTTCCGCGCCCTCTTCGCCGTCGACGCTGTCACCTCGCTCCTCGCCGGCGCGGTGCTCCTCCTCGCCGCGCCGCGCGTTCCGGCCGGTCTCGCCGCCCAGGCGCCCGCCTCTCCCGCAGCCGGGGCTCGCCGCGCCAACCCGCTGACCGACCGCCGCTTCCTCCTCTTTCTCCTTCCGGTGGCACTGGTGTTCATCGTCTTCTTCCAGCACGAGGCGGCCATGCCCGTCTACCTGGTGCGCGACCTCGGGCTGTCGCCGGCCACCTACGGCCTCATGTTCACCGTCAACACCCTGCTCATCGTGGCGCTCGAGGTGCCGCTCAACGCCCGGACGGCCCTCTGGCCTTTCCGCCGCTCGCTGACCGCCGGCGCCCTCCTCTGCGGCATCGGCTTCGGCGGCATGGCCCTGGCGCACGGCGTCCCCGGGTTCGCGGCGACGGTCGTCGTCTGGACCTTCGCCGAGATGATCCTCCTGCCCAGCGCCGCGGCCTACGCCGCCCACCTGGCGCCCGGCGAGCGCCAGGGCTCCTACATGGGCGCCTACAGCATGATCGCCGCGCTCGGCTTCTCCGTCGGCCCCTGGCTGGGCCTGAAGCTCCTCGACGCCTGGGGCGGCAGAACCTTCTGGTCCGCCACCTTCGTAGTGGCGGCGGTCGCCGCGCTGCTGTTCAGTCGGCTCGTTGACGACGCCGCCTACTCGGGATAGGTCTCGAGGTCGGCCAGGCGCTGGCCGTGGTCGAGGAGCTCCTTCCACTTCGCCGCGAAGGCGGCGGAGGCGAGACCCGGGGTGAGCTCGCCGCCGGAGCCGCCGCCGCGGAGGACAGCGTCGTAGACCCGGTTCCTGCCGTCCATGTAGGTCTGCACCTGCGCCAGCTCCGAGCCGTTCAGCGCCTTCGCCTTCGCCTGCAGGGAGGCCCAGTCGAGGGCCGTCCACAGCCCGTAGCCGCCGCTGCCGGTGCGGAAGACGCCGGCGTACTGGATCCCCTTGCTGACGCGGTAGACCTCGAGGTCGACGAGGCGCAGGCCCTCGGCGGCGAGCTCGTTCCACTTGCCGAGGAAGGCGGCCCGATCCTGGCCGACCCACAGCGGGTTGGGGCCGCTGCCCTCGCGGAAAATGCCGGCGAAGAGCCGCTTCTTGCCGTCGCCGTAGGTCTCGAAGTCGTTGAGCCGCAGGCCCTCCTTCAAGAGCTTGTTCCACTGCGAGACGAAGGGGTCCCATTCCAGGCCGGCGAGCACCAGCACCCGGTCAGCCGTCGAGTGGAAGATGCCGGCCCAGAGGCGCTTGCCCCCCTCCTCGAAGCTCACCATGCGGTCGAGCTTGACCCCCTTGGCCGCCAGCTCGTCGGAGCGCGCCTTGAAGGCGTCCCAGGGGAAGCCGACGATCACCGCGTGGCCCTCCGCGGTGGGATGGAAGACGCCGAAGAACTGCCGCGGCTCGGAGGCCTTGGCGGGCTTGGCCTTGGCGTCCCCCGCGGCAGTCGGCAGCGCCGCCACCTCCAGGCTGTCGACCGACAGGTGGATGTGCACCTGGTCCTTGTCCGCAGTCCCCAGGTCGAAGACGTAGTCGCCGCCCGCCGGCACGGCGAGCGTGGCGTCGCCCACGGACTCCCACGCGGTGCGGATCCAGCCGGTGTCGCGGAAGGCCGTGCAGCTCACGTCGACCGGGAACTGGTGGACGACGAAGGTGCGGTTGACGTCCACCGACGCCGCAGTCCCCGCCTTGACCTCCTTGACGATTTCGCTCTTCGGCAGCTTGGCGAGCTGGCAGGTCACCTTCCAGATGCAGGTGCTGAGGCCGTTGCAGTGCTCCACCTCCATCTTGGTGAACACCAGGCGGCCGTCCGTCGCACCGGCCCCCACCGCTCCGCCCACGAGCATTCCCCCCAGAAGAACAGCCGGCAGCCCAAACCGCGGCCACCGTCGTACCGCCGTCGCATGCGATTGGACGCTCATAGGATCTTGCCTCCGATATTTGGCGCCATCCTACGCCAAAAAGTGGCCGGAGCGAGGACCGGTCAGGCGGAGCGATCCGCTGCGGCTTTCTCGAGGAGCTGAACGAGGGCGGCTAAGTCCACCGGCTTGACCAGGTGATGGTCGAAGCCCGCCTCCTGGGAAAGGCGCCGGTCGCCCTCCTGGCCCCAGCCGGTGGCGGCGATCAGGACCATCCCCTTGCCCCAGGGCTGCTCGCGGATCGCGCGGGCCGCCTCATAGCCGTCCATCTTGGGCAGGCCGATGTCGAGGAGCACCACCTCCGGGCGGAACTCCGCCGCCGCCGCCACCGCCTCCAGGCCGTCGTGGGCGGTGCGGATGTCGTTGCCCATGAGCTTGAGCAGCGTGCCCAGGCTCTCCGCCGAGTCCTGGTTGTCGTCGACGACGAGGATTCGCAGCGAGAGAGCGGGGAGGGCGGCGAAACGGTCGCGGCCCGGCGGGCGCAGGGCCGCCGCCGGCTCTCCGACGGCCGGCAGGCGGACGACGAACTCGCTCCCCTCGCCGGGGCCGTCGCTGTGGGCGGTGATGGTGCCGTCGTGCAGCTCGACGAGCCGCCTGGCCAGGGTCAGGCCGATGCCCAGCCCGCCCTGAGAGCGATTCAGC
This sequence comes from Thermoanaerobaculia bacterium, assembly GCA_035603315.1. Classification (GTDB taxonomy): domain Bacteria; phylum Acidobacteriota; class Thermoanaerobaculia; order Multivoradales; family UBA5704; genus DATNKQ01. Next base: position 4,045 of record DATNKQ010000209.1, on the reverse strand, counting down.
GACCGGTCGACCTGGGTGAACATGTCGAAGATGCGCGGCAGCATCTCGGCGGGGATGCCCATGCCGGTGTCCCGCACCGTGATCACGGCCTCGCTCCCCTGCCGCTCGGCCCACAGCCAGATCCGGCCTTCCCGCACGGTGTACTTGGCGGCGTTGTTGAGCAGGTTCGAGATCACCTGCGCCAGCCGGGTGAGGTCGCCGTCCAGGGCGATCGGCTTGGGCGGGAAGGTGACGACGAACTCCTGGCCGCAGGCCTCGATCAGCGGACGGCTGGTCTCCGCCGCCGTATGGAGGATCTCCGCCAGCTCGATCCGGTCCTTGCACAGCTCCAGCTTGTTGCTGCTGATCCGCGCCAGGTCCAGGAGCTCGTCGATGAGCCGGGTCATCTGGCGCGTCTGCCGTTCGATGACGTCCAGCATGCCCTGCATCTCGGGATGCGGGCCCGAGAGCAGCAAGACCTCGACGGCGTTGCGGATGGGGGCGAGAGGGTTCCGCAGCTCGTGAGCCAAGGTCGCCAGGAACTCGTTCTTCGAGCGGTCGGCCTCCTTCAGGGCGTCTTCGGCGCGCTTGCGGTCGCTGATGTCGACGAGGACGTTCACCGCCGCGAGGAGCTTGCCGGAGTCGTCGCGGATGGGGCTGGCGTGGGCGAGCGCGGTGATCCGCTGGCCGTCGGGGCGCTCGATGATGATCTCCTGCCCGTTGTAGTCCTCTCCCGTCTGCAGCGCCAGGGCCATCCAGCATGCGGAGTGGGCGATGGGCGAACCGTCCACCGCGAACAGCTTGAAAGAGCCGCAGAAGCGGTCCACCGGGTCGTTCAGCTGAGGCGCCCGTCCCCAAATTTGCACGGCGTGGGGGTTGTAGTAGGTAATCAGCCCTTCGGTGTCGCAGGTGTAGGCCCCCGCCGGCAGCCTCTCCAGCAGGCGACGGAACTGCCATTCCCTCTGCTGGAGGGCCGATTCGGGCTGCCGTTCCCGGGCGGCTTCTTTTCGTAGCGCTGGTTCAGACATACGTTACCGCGCGATTTTCTGTGCAAAAAATCTACCAGGGGAGGTCACGCTGGCTGCGGAGCCGCGGTTCCGGATGAAGGCTCTGTCGGCGCCGTCAGCGCGCCGGCAGCTCGATCCGGCGGCCGCCGAGGAGGGTGGAGACGGGGGCGCCGCGGAGCTTCCAGCCGTCGAAGGGGGTGTTACGGGAGCGGCTGCGGAAAGAGGAGGCGGCGATGGTCACCCGGCGGTCGGGGTGGAAGAGGGTGAGATCGGCGGGGCTGCCGGGCTTCAAGGTGCCGCCGGGAAGGCTGAAGGCACGGGCGGGGCCGGTCGACAGCAGCTCGACCAGGCGGGAGAGCCCGATCCGGCCCGGCCGCACGAGGCGGTCGAGGCAGAGGCTCAGGGTGGTCTCGAGGCCGAGGATGCCGAAGGGGGCGAGGCTGAACTCGACGTCCTTCTCGTCGGCGTGGTGGGGCGCGTGGTCGCTGGCGATGGCGTCGACGGTGCCGTCGGCGAGCCCTTCCAGGAGCGCCTCGCGGTCGGCGGCCGAGCGCAGCGGCGGCTTCATCTTGGTCTGCGTCGAGAAGCCGGAGAGCGCCACCTCCTCGTCGGTCAGCACCAGGTGGTGGGGCGCCACCTCGCAGGTGACGGCGAGCCCCTGCTCCTTCGCCCGCTTGACCATCGCCAGGCTGCGCGCCGTCGACAGGTGCGCCACGTGGTAGCGGCCTCCCGTGTCTTCGGCGAGCAGGAGGTCGCGGGCGACCATGACGTCCTCGGCCGAGCCGGGGAGGCCGGGGAGGCCGAGGCGCGTCGACCACTCCCCCTCGTGCATGACGCCGCCGGCCGCCAGGTTGAGGTCCTCGGCGTGCTGGATGACGGGCACGTCGAAGTGCCGGGCGTAGAGGAAGGCGCGGCGCATGAGCTCAGCGTTCATCACCGGCCGGCCGTCGTCGGAGACGGCGACGGCGCCGGCGCGCACCATGTCGCCGATCTCGGCGAGCTCCTCGCCGGCCAGCTTCTTGCTCACCGCGCCGATCGGGTAGACGCGGGCGAAGCCGCAGCGCCGCGCCTCGGCGAGGATGTGCTCGGTGACCGAGCGGTTGTCGTTGACGGGCTCGGTGTTGGCCATGCAGGCGACGGCGGTGAAGCCGCCGGCCGCCGCCGCCATCGTCCCCGTCTCGACGGTCTCCTTGTACTCCTGGCCGGGCTCGCGGAGGTGGACGTGGAGGTCAATGAGGCCGGGGGTGACGACGAGGCCGGTGGCGTCGAACGTCTCGACGTCCTTCGCCGGCCGGATCTTGCCGTCCACGCGGGCGACGGCGCCGTCCTCCAGGAGGAGGTCGAAGTCGCCGTCCAGCCCCTGCGAGGGGTCGATGAGCCGCCCGCCGTGCACCAGGAGACGCCTCGTCACGCCGCCTCCTCGTGGACGCCGGAGAGCAGATAGAGGACCGCCATGCGCACCGAGACGCCGTGGGTGACCTGCTCGAGGATCACCGAGTAGGGGCCGTCCGCCAGCTCGCTGGCGATCTCGACGCCGCGGTTCATCGGCCCCGGGTGCATGATGATGACGTCGTCCTTCGCCCCCTTGAGGCGCTCGGTGGTGAGGCCGAAGAGGTTGAAGTACTCCTTGACCGAGGGGAAGGCCATCCTGCCCTGCCGCTCGAGCTGGATGCGCAGCATCATGATGACGTCGGCGCCGGCGATGGCCTCTTTGAGCGAGTAGGCGACCTCGACCCCCATCCTGCCGATGTCCACGGGCATCAGAGTGCGCGGCCCGGCGACCGTCACCCGGGCGCCCAGCTTCTGCAGCAGGTGGAGGTTCGAGCGCACCACCCGGCTGTGTTCGATGTCGCCGACGATCGCCACCTTGAGGCCGGCGATCCGCCCCTTGTGCTCGCGGATGGTGTAGGCGTCCAAGAGGGCCTGCGTCGGGTGCTCGTGGGCGCCGTCGCCGGCGTTGATGACCCCCGCCTTCAGCCGCCGCGCCAGCATGTGCGGCGCGCCGGGATGGGCGTGGCGGATGACGATCAAGTCGGGCGCCATGGCTTGGAGGTTGAGCGCCGTGTCGACGAGGCTCTCGCCCTTGGTGAGGGCGGAGCCGGAGGCGGAGAAGTTGAGGCTGTCGGCGGAGAGCCGCTTCTCGGCGATCTCGAAGCTCGAGCGGGTACGGGTCGAGGACTCGAAGAAGAGGTTGACGACGGTCTTGCCGCGCAGCGTCGGCACCTTCTTGATCGGCCGCTCGCCGACCTCGGCGAACGAGCTGGCGGTGTCGAGAATGAGCTCGATCTCCTCGCGCGACAGCTCGGCGATGCCCAGGAGGTCCTTGCGCGTCCAGCGCAGCGGCTCCTTCATCGCCCCTTCGGCCCCCGCATAAGCCGCACCTGCTCCCTGCCGTCCGTGGCCCGGAACGAAACCTCGACCTCCTCGTCCTTGGAGGTCGGCACCGCCTTGCCGACGACGTCCGCCTGGATCGGCAGCTCGCGGTGGCCGCGGTCGATGAGCACCGCCAGCTGCACCGCCCGCGGCCGGCCGTAGTCGACCAGGTGATCGAGCGCCGCCCGCACGGTGCGGCCGGTGTAGAGGACGTCGTCGCAGAGGACGACGAGGCAGTCGTCGATGGGTCGCGGCAGGTGCGTCGCCTTGACCAGCGGCTGGGCGCCGACGGTCGACAGGTCGTCGCGGTAGAGGGTGATGTCGAGGCTGCCGATGGGGACCGGGTGCCCCTCCATGCGCTCGATCTCGGCGGCGAGCGCCTCCGCCAGCGGCACGCCGCGGGTGCGGATGCCGACCAAGAGGAGGTCCGAGACGCCGCGGTTCTTCTCGACGATCTCCCCCGCCATTCGCCGGATGACGCGCGCCATCTGCGCGGCGTCGAGGAGGATCGTCTTCGGCGTCAGTTTCTTCGCCATCGGCTCGCCAGCTCTGGCTTGAGGGTCCGCGGCATGGTAGCGGCCGGTTCCGGGGTTGTCAAACACGGACTGACAAGGAGGGGAGGTGCTTCCGCACGGCCGCGGCGGGTCCTGTCACGGCGCCGTATCCCGCGCGACGGCACGCGCGGG
>DATNKQ010000199.1:0-13746 GCA_035603315.1 Thermoanaerobaculia bacterium | reverse complement strand
CGTCTACTCCCGTCCGCCGGCCGCGCTCTCGGCGGCGACCCGCGTCGCCGCCGGGCCCGGCGGCGCGGTCCGCATCCCGCTCGCCTCGTTCCACGGCCAGACCCTCCGCCGCTTCGTCTTCGACGTCGGCGGCCAGCCGGTCCGCTTCATCGCCGTGCCGGTCGACGCCCGCGGGCACCTCGCCGTCGCCTTCGACGCCTGCGAGATCTGCGGCTCCCAGGGCTACTACCAGGAAGGCGGCAACCTGCTCTGCCTGCACTGCGGCTCGGCGATCTACCCGCCGTCGATCGGCCGCTCCGGCGGCTGCAACCCGGTGCCCTTGGCCTCGCGGATCGAGGGCGGCGACCTGGTGGTGAACGCCGCCGACCTGGCCGCCGGAGCGCGCTGGTTCGGCGCCGCGGCTCCCGCCCCCGGCCATCGGATGTGAGCCGACGATGTATCTGCGCCTGCTCGCCGAGTCGATGCGCCGGGGCACCCGGCGCAAGCTCCTCGCCGTCACCGCCGTCGCTCTAGGCACCCTGGGGGCGACCGCGCTGGGGGAGGTGATGCTCGCCTCCGGCGACCGCCTGGCTTCGGATATGGGCTCCTACGGGGCGAACATCGAGATCCTGCCGGCGGCCGGCCGCGGCACCCTGCCGGTGGACGACCTGGGGCGCCTGCGCACGATCTTCTGGCGCAACAACGTCGCCGCCTTCGCCCCCTTCCACAGTTTGCGCGTCCGCTTCGCGGGGGCCGGAGGCGTCGTCGCGCCGCTTTCGGGGACCTGGTTCGATCATTCCCTACCGGACGGCTTCCGCACCGGTCTGCCGGCCACCCGTCCAACCCTCAAAGTGAACGGCCGCTGGCCGCGCGAGGGAGCGGCCGAGGCGGTCCTCGGCCGGCGCCTCGCCGAGCGATTGGGGGTGACGGTGGGCGGAGAGGTCCGCGCCGAGGTCGGCGGGCGCGGCGCCAGCTTCCGCGTCGTCGGGCTCCTGACCAGCGGCGGCGAGGAGGACGAGGAGGCCTACGTGCCGCTCGCCGAGGTGGGACGCCTCTCCGGCCAGCCCGGGCGCTTCACCCGCGCCGAGGTCTTCGCCCTCACCAACCCGGAGCGCGGCAATGTCCGCAACCCCAAGACGATGACCCCGGAGCAGTACGACACCTGGTACTGCACGGCCTATCCCTCGTCGGTCGCCTTCCAGATCGGCGAGGCCCTGCCGCAGGCGCGGGTCGAGGTGGTCCACGGGGTCGCCGCGGCGACCGCCGACGTCCTCGACCGCCTGCGCGGGGTGCTCTTGGCGCTCGCCGTGGTGGCCCTGGCCGGCGCCGCCGTCGGCGTCACGGCGGCGATGACGGCGACCGTCCTCGAGCGGCGCCTGGAGGCGGGCCTCCTGGTGGCGATCGGCGCTCCCCGCCGCCGGGTGGTCCTCTTCTTCCTTTCCGAGGCGGCGCTCCTCGGTGGTCTGGGCGGCCTCGCCGGCGGCCTCCTGGGCCTGCCCGCCGGGCGCCTCCTGGGCAGCACCGTCCTCGGCGTGGCAGTGCCCTGGGTGTGGGTGCTGCTGCCCTTCGCCGCGCTCCTGGGCCTCCTGGTGGCGATCCTGGCGAGCCTGGCGCCGGTCACCCGCGCCCTCGGCCGCTACCCGGCGGCGATCCTCAAGCGGGCCACCGCCTGATGTACCTCCGCCTCATCCTGGCGAGCCTGAGGCGGCGCTTCCGGCAGCTCGCCTTGATCGTCGTGGCCGTCGCGGTGGCGGCGGGCACGGTGGCCACCCTTGCCGGCTTCGCCGCCCGGGTGGCGGACCGGCTGAGCGAGAACTTGGCCGCCTTCGGGCCCAACCTGACGGTGCGGCCAGAGGTCGGCGGCCCGCCGCGCATCCCCGCGCTAGAGCTCGCGGAGGTGCGGCGGGTGCCCGGGGTGCGCCGGGCGGACGGCGTCGCCGCGGCGGAGTCGGGAGGCGGAGGCGGCGGGTTCGAGCGCATCGACGTGCGGGCCGAGCCGAAGCGTCTGGACGAGGTCGCGCGCGCCATCGAGGCCCGGGTCGCCGGCGTCGAGGCACGGCCGCTCCTCAAGGCGAGCGAGTCCGACGCCCGCCTGACCCGGCGCCTCACCCTGGTGCTCGCCGCCGTCAGCGCCGTCTCCCTGCTGCTCGCCCTCATCTCGGTAGGGGCGGCGACGACCGCCCTCGTCGGCGAGCGGCGGGCGGAGATCGGTCTCCTTCTCGCCCTCGGCTACACCGGGCGGCGGGTCGGCGGCCTGTTCGCCGGCGAGCTGCTCGTCGCGGCGCTCCTGGCCGCCGTCGCCGGAGAGCTCCTGGGCGAGCTCGCGGCGAGCGGCCTCGCGGCCCACCTGCTGGGCCCGGGCGGAGGGGTCGCCCTGACCTGGAGCGGCCTCGCCGCCGCCTCCCTGACGGCCGTGCTGGTGGTCGGCCTGTCGATGGCCGTGGCGCTCTCGCGGGTCGAGAAGCTCGACGCGGCGCGGGTCTTGAAGGGCGACTGAGGCCGATGCCGGCGCCGCTGATCGAGGTCTCAGGCCTCTGCCGCCGCTTCGGCTCGCTGCTCGCCCTGGACGACCTCGCGCTGACCATCGGAGAGGGAGAGTGGGTGGCCGTCACCGGGCCTTCCGGCTCCGGCAAGACGACGCTCCTGAACATCCTCTCCGGCCTCGACCACCCCACCGCCGGCCGGGTGCAGGTCGGCGGGGTCGATCTCGCCGAGCTCCCCAGCCGCGAGCGGGCGCGCTACCGCCAGCGCACGGTGGGTCTCATCTTCCAGCAGTTCCACCTCATTCCCTACTTGACCGCGCTCGAGAACGTCATGCTGGCGCAGTATGTCCACAGCATGACCGACCGCCCGGAGGCGGAGGAGGCGCTGCGCCGGGTCGGCCTGGGAGGGCGGCTCCACCACCTGCCGAGCCAGCTCTCGGGCGGCGAGCAGCAGCGGGTCTGCATCGCCCGCGCCCTCATCAACCACCCGCCGCTCATCTTGGCCGACGAGCCCACCGGCAACCTCGACGCGGTCAACGAGGCGGTGGTGATGACGATCCTCGACGACCTCCACGCCCAGGGCCACACCCTCGTCCTGGTCACCCACGCGCCGTCGATTGCCGCCCGCGCCGACCGCGAGATCCGCCTCGAGCACGGTCGCCTCGCCAGCGCCACAGGACCGCAGGAGACCGAGCTGCAATCGGCCCTCGTCGACCTCTGGAGGCTCCTCGAAGAGGACGGCGCGCCGGTGTCGGTCACCCGCCGCGGGGTGGCGGACCTCCTCGCCAGCGGGCTCCTCGCCTTCGTCGACGGCCGCATCGCCTTCACCGACCGGGGGCGCGCGCGCGCGGCGCCGGTGGTGCGGCGGGCGCGGCTGGCCGAGGTGCTACTGGAGCGCACCCTCGACCGCGGCACGCCGGGAGAGTGTGGAGGGGAGCGGCCGCTGGCCGCCGGCTTCGAGGACCAGGTCTGCGCCTTCCTGGGGCACCCGGCGCTCTGCCCCCACGGCCGGCCGATCGCCCCCGGCGGCTGCTGCACTCACCGGGCAAGCGGCAGCCGGAGCCGCTTTTGAGCCTACTTCTTGGGGACCGCCGACCAGCGGTACTCGAAGAGGAGCGGGGCGCCGACGCCGCTGCCCAGGACCCACAGCACCGAAGGGACGGGGCGCAGCGCTCCCAGGCGGAGCTGCCCGTCCCGCGACCCGGTGATGAGGAGAGTGGCGGCGAGGGCCTCGGCGTCGACCGCGAGCTGGGTTGCCGTCACCACCGCCAGCACCCCTTCGGCGGGCCGTCCCCGGCGCTGGTTCACGTAGGGGCACAGCACCTCGCCGGCGATGCGCAGCGGCCGCTCGGCGCAGGAGGCGATGGCGATCGACTGGTCGCGCAGCCAGAGGTCTCCCGCCGGGCGGTCCATGCCCGGGAAGGCCGGCAGCGCAACCTTCCAGCCGCGCCCGTCGGGGCCGGCGCCGAAGCCGCGCCGGACGCCGCCGATCTGCACCAGGCCGTTGCCGGCGCCGTGCTGCCGCAGGACCTCGACCGCGCGGTCGATCGCCTCGCCTTCGGCGAACCCCCAGAGGTCCAGGGCGGAGCCGGCATCGAGCGTCGCGGTGGCCTTCTTGGCGTCGAGGCGGAGATGGTTGCAGGCCGCGGCGGCGATCGCCGGCGCGAGCCTCTCCTCGGTGGGGAGGGCGGCGACCGGAGCGCGCAGCCCCCACGACCGGTAGAGGTCGCGGGCCAGCGGGCCGTGCGCCTTCTCGGACCAGAAGCAGAAGTCGAGGGCCCGCGCCAGCAGCTTCAGGAGACGCGGCTCGGCCGGCTGCGGGCCGCGGCCGGCCGCGGCGTTGAGGGCGGCGATGCCGCCGTCGGCAGTCCTCTCGGGATCCGCAGCCCGCTCGGCCGCCTCGATCTCGCGGAAAGCCTCGCCCATCGCCTCCTCGGCGGCGGCGGCGGGCAGGCCGCGGAGCTCGATCTCGGCCTGACCGCCGAAAGCGGGCGAGGAGAGACGGACGGGCGGGGCCGAAGGTGCGGCCGTGCCGGCCAGGAGGAGGGCGAGGAGGACGATCATGGAGTGCGGGGCGATCATACCCGCTCCGCTCCCGGCCTGCCCGCGGCGCCGCCGCGATCTGCCGGTTGCCGCTTACCGCACGAGGAAACCGTCGAGCACGGCCTGGAAGGCGGCGCGCATCTCGCCATCGCCGTAGCGGGCGGGGTAGTCGCCCCGCTCGGCCAAGAGGTGGTCGCGCAGCATCCCCTCGAGGGCGCCGATGAGGGCCGAGCGCGCGGCCTGGAGATGGAGGCCCTCCCGCAGCCGGCCGCCGCGGCGGAGCTCCGCGAGCAGCCGATCGACGATCGCCACCATCTGCAGGAAGCCGCCCGTCAGCAGCACCATGTGGCCGTGCCGGCGGATGCGGCGCCCTTCGAGGAGCATGATCGTCCGCAGCTCGGCGTCGGCGGCGAGGGCGCCGATCATCAGATCGCTCACGGCGCGCAGCTTGTCGAGCGGCGTGTCGAACCTCTCCAGGGCCTGGCGGAGGCCGACCTCCAGCCGCTGCCAGGCCTCGTCGAAGATCGCCGCCAGGAGCCCCTCCTTGCTGCCGAAGTGCTTGATGAGCTGCGACTCGCTGGTGCCCGCCCGCCGCGAGATGGCGGAGGTGGTGGTGTTCTCGTAGCCGTCGGTGGCGAAGGAGCGCCGCGCCGCCTGCAGGATGCGGTCGTGCGACGACGCCTCCGGCCGTTCCTTCGCGGAGCGGGCGGATCTCGCTTTCCCAGCCATGGCGAGGGAATCGTAGTGCCACTTTCAGGGGTGGGCAAGATCCAGCCGTCCGGGACGGACGTCAGCGGAGCCGGAGCTTGGCGAAGCGGCGTCGGCCGACTTTCACCAGGTAGGGCTCGGAGCGCGGCGGGATTTCGCGGAAGGCGTCGTCCTGGCGCTCGCCGTCGATCGCCACTGCGCCCTGCTCGACGAGGCGCCGCGCCTCGGCGTTGCTGGCCGCCAGGCCGGCGGCGGCGAGGACCTTCTGGAGCGCGCCGCCGGCTACCTCCAGCTCGGGCACCTCGTCGGGGACGCCGCCGCCGGCGAAGATGCGCTCGAACTCGGCAGCCGCCTCGGCCGCCGCCGCCTCGCCGCGGAACTGGGCGACCAGGCGCCGGGCGAGCTCCGCCTTCGCCGCCTTGGGGTGGAGCCGGCCGCCCGCGACCTCCGCCCGGCGAGCGGCGATCTCGTCCTCGGCGAGATCGGTCAGCAGGAGGTACCAGTCCCACATGAGCGCGTCGGGGATGGACATCGTCTTGCCGTAGATCTCCTTCGGCGGGTCCTCGACGGCGATCGCGTTGCCCAGGCTCTTCGACATCTTCTCGCTGCCGTCGAGACCGATGAGGAGCGGCACCGTCAGCACCACCTGCGGCTCCATCCCCTCCTCTTTCATCAGCTCGCGGCCGACCAGCAGGTTGAAGATCTGGTCGTGGCCGCCGAGCTCGACGTCGGCCTCGAGGGCGATGGAGTCGTAGGCCTGCGCCAGCGGGTAGAGGAGCTCGTGCAGATGGATCGGCTGGCCCTCTCGGAAGCGGGTGCGGAAGTCCTCGCGCTCCATCATCCGCGCCAGCGTGTAGCGTCCGGCCAGGCGGACGATGCCGACCGAGCCCAGGGCTCCCAGCCAGCGGTAGTTGTTGTCGACGACGGTCTTCTCGCGGTCGAGGACCTGGAAGACCTGCCGCAGGTAGGTGGCGGCGTTGGCCGCGACCTCCTCCTCGCCGAGCTGGGGCCGGGTGACGTTCTTGCCCGTGGGATCGCCGATGCGGGCAGTGAAGCCGCCGATCAGGAAGACCACCCGGTGGCCGAGGTCCTGGAAGTGCTTCATCTTGCGCAGGAGGACCGTATGGCCGAGGTGGAGGTCGGGCGAGGAGGGGTCGAAGCCGGTCTTGACGGTGAGCGGCTTGCCGGTCTTCGCCGAGCGTTCGAGCTTGGAGCGAAGCTGCGCCCGGTCGACGAGGTCGACCGCCCCGCGCCCCAGCAGCTCGAGCTGCTCGTCGACCGGCGGAAAAGGGGACTTCGGCATGCGCTAGAAGTTGATGTACTCGAGCTCGGCGGAGACCGGCCGGGGGTTGCCGGGCAGGCGCAGGACGGGCTTGTTCCACTGCAGCGAGAGATAGGCGGTCCAGACGGCGTAGAACATCTCCAGGCGCGCCCGCCCGCCGCGGACCAGCCCCCGCTTCTTCTCTTTGACCAGGTGCTTGAGGTGGAAGAACACCGTCGTCGTGAGCCGGCAGCGGAGCTGGCGGCAGGACCAGTTGAGGCCGGTCTCGATGGCGAAGCCCGCCACCTGTTGCTCGGGGACGGCCTCGAAGACCTCGCGCCGGAGGCAGCGGATCCCCGACAGCAGGGGGCCGAAGTTGACGTGGAGGGCGTTCATGAAGGGCCCGCGGTTGCGGATCCCGACGTTCATGTCCGAGCCGCCTTCGACGACCGGCCGGATGAGCTCCGCGAGCATCGACTGCGTCAGGTTCAGGATGTCGCCGTCGACGAAGACGAGGATGTCGGCGTCGGTGTGGGCCACGCCCACCGCCATGGCGCTCCCCTTGCCGTGATTCCGCCGCAGATGGATGGTTCTGAGCTTCAGCGCCCGGGCGATGTCGACGGTGCGGTCCGTCGAGCCGTCCGAGACGACGATGATCTCGTCGATCCAGGGAGAGCTCCGGAGCGAGGAGAGGACCTCGCCCAGGGTCTCCTCCTCGTTGTAGGCGGGCACGATCGCCGCGACGCGGTGGACGGCGCTCGTCATCTCCGGATCACCCCTCCTCTCCCCAGGCTGCAAGGAACACGACTGCGCGACCGGCCGCCGCTCATTGTAGCGGATCGTGGTAGTGGCTAGCTCCAGGCGGGCGGGGGCGGCCCCTCTTCGGCCGCCGCCAGGAGCTCGCCTTCGGCCACCACCCGGGCATCGCCGGCCAGCGACCAGCTGCCGGCCTCCCCGCCCACCTCGAGCTCGAAGCCGCCCTGGGTGAGAACGGCGAGCGGCAGGGCTGCGAGGCCGAGCGCCAGCCCCGCCGCCGCGCCGGCAAGGACGCCGGTCCCGCACGAGAGGGTCTCGTCCTCCACCCCCCGCTCGTAGGTGCGGATCTCCATCCGGCCCGGCCGCGGGAAGCGCACGAAGTCGACGTTGGCGCCGGCGGCGCCGAGGGCGGGATGAAAGCGGAGGAGGCGGCCCAAGGGGACGACCGGCGCCCGCTCGAGGCTTTCGGGCCAGACGAGCACGAAGTGGGGAACGCCGACGGTGACCGCCCAGCCCGCGAGCGTCCGCCCCTCCACCTCCAGCTCCAGGGGGCGCGGAGGCTCCGCGGGGGCCGGCAGGTCGAGGGCGATGCGGCTGCCGTCCAGGCGCCGGGCCGAGAAGCCGCCGGCCGGGGTGGCCACCTTGACCGTGCCCTCCCCCCAACCGAGCTGGAAGGCCAGCTGGGCGGCGCAGCGGGTGCCGTTCAGACAGAGATCGGCGGGGCGGCCGTCGGCGTTCCAGTAGTCCATCGCCACCCCCTCCGGGGCGCGCCGGAGGACGAAGAGGCCGTCGGCGCCGAGCGAGACTCCGCGCCGGCACCAGGCACGGATGCGCTCCGGCGACGGCTCCTCCGATGTCTCCGCGGTCTGCGCCAGGGCCAGGAAGTCGTTGCCGCTGCCGGAGAGCTTGAAGAAGCGGGTCACCGGACCGCCGCCTGCACCTCGGCGGGCTCGCTCTCGTTGCCCGCCTGGTCCACCGCCGTCACCCGGTAGGTATAGGTCGCGCCTGCGGCGACCGTGTCGTCCGTGTAAGTGAGGTCGGGGATCGCCTTCTCGGTCAGGCGGCGGAAGGCCGTGGCCTGCGGGTCGCGCCGGTAGACGACGTAGCCGGCGAGGTCGGGGGCGGAGCTCGACCGCCAGACGACGCGGACCTTGCCCGCTTCGACCAGGGCCACCGGCTCGCGCGGCGCCGGCGGCGGGAAGCGGTCCAGGTACTTGATCTCGACCTCGCTCTGGATGGCGCTCTCGATGAGGGGCGTCCGCTCGGCCGCCGCCGTGACGGCGTAGATATAGCTCTGGCCGAACACGGCGCTGGTGTCGAGGTAGCTGGTCTGCGCCGCCTCCACCGCGTGGATCGGCAGGAAGGTCTTCGCCTGGGAGTCGCGCCGGTAGACGATCCATCCCTCGACCTTCACCGCCGCCGGAGCGGGCGCCTTCCAGGCCACCTCGACGCCGTCGGCCTTCGCCGTCAGCGTTACGTCCGTCGGCGCCGCCGGCGGCACCTTGGGCACGATCGCCGTCTGGGTCGACGGCTCCGAGCGATCGCCGCGGGGGCCGATCGTGCGCACCCGGTAGTAGTGCAGCAGCGGCTTTTCGGGCAGCGGCGACGGCACCGGCAGAGCGATCACCAGGCGGTCGCCGGCGGTGGCGGCGCCGACGTCGGCGGCGGCGAGCTTGAGGATCATCTTCTCCGCGCCGGTGAACTCCCGGGGATCGAGCGGGGGGAAGCCGCCCGGCAGGGTCGGAGGCGCGGGAGGAGGCGGCGGAGCGGCCGGCGTCGCGGCAGGAGTGGTCGCGCCGGCCGGAGCCGGTGCGGCCGGTGCCGGAGCGGCCGTTGGAGCGGCTGCAGCAGGAGCTGCGGCTGCCGGAGTGGGAACGGCCGGAGTCGGCGCGGCCGGGGCCTTGGCGGCCGGCGCCGGGACGGGGCGCGTCACCTCCCAGACCTCGATCCCCGTGATCCCGCCGAGCGCCACGCCGCTCGGAGTCACCTTCGGATAGGGGAAGGTGAGCAGCAGGCGCTGGCCCTGCTGCTCGACAGCGAGGCCCCGGGTTGGCGCCGGCACGAAGCGCACGGGCGCGAGAGGCGGCCCCTTCTTGCCGCAGGCCGAGAGGGAGAAGGCTAGGAGGAGGACGGCGGCGAGGCCGTGCCGCCGCGCGTCAGAGGACATAGCGCGAGAGGTCCTGATCCTGAACGATCCCCGAGAGGGCGTTGCGGACGTACTCGCCGTCGACCTTGAGGCTCACCCCCGCCAGGTCGGGCGCGTCGAACGACACCTCGTCGAGCAGGCGCTCCATCAGCGTCGAGAGCCGGCGGGCGCCGATGTTCTCCGTCATCGAGTTGACCTCGACCGCCAGTCGGGCCAGCTCGGCCACCGCGTCCTCGGTGAAAGTCAGGTTCACGCTCTCGGTCGACAGCAGGGCCGAGTACTGCTTGGTCAAGGCGGTCTCGGGCTCGGTCAGGATGCGCACGAAGTCCTGTTCGGAGAGGGCGTCGAGCTCCACCCGGATGGGGAAGCGGCCCTGCAGCTCGGGGATGAGGTCCGAGGGCTTGCTGACGTGGAAGGCGCCGGCGGCGATGAACAGGATGTGGTCGGTCTTGACCATGCCGTACTTGCTCGACACCGTCGTGCCCTCGACGATCGGCAGCAGGTCGCGCTGCACTCCCTCGCGCGAGACGTCCGGTCCCCGCGCGCCTTCGCGGCCGGCGATCTTGTCGATCTCGTCGAGGAAGATCATCCCGCCCTCCTCCACCCGGTGGCGGGCTTCGCGGGCGACCTGGGCGCGATCGATCAGCTTCTCCGCCTCCTGCTGCATGAGGATCTCGCGCGCCTCGGCGACCCGCACCTGCTGCTTGCGCTTGCGTCCGAAGAGGCCGGGGAGCATGTCCTTGATGTTGATGCCGACCTCTTCGACTCCCTGCGGGGTGAACATCTCGAGGCTGGGATACGCCGCCTCGTCGACCTCGATCTCGACGCTCCGGTTGTCGAGCGCCCCCGAGCGCAGCTTGTCGCGGAACTTCTCGCGGGTGGCCGCCAGGTCGTCCTCCTCGTCCTCCTGCTCGTGGCGGAGGTAGCTGGCGATCGGCCGCGGCGGCACCAGGAGCTGCAGCAGCCGGTCCTCGGCGCGCGCCGCCGCCAGCTCGCGCACCGCTTCGCGCTTCTCCTCCTTGACCATGCCGACGGCGATCTCGACGAGGTCGCGGATCATCGACTCGACGTCGCGCCCGACGTAGCCCACCTCGGTGAACTTGCTCGCCTCGACCTTGAGGAACGGGGCCTTGGCGAGGCGGGCGAGGCGGCGGGCGATCTCGGTCTTGCCGACGCCGGTGGGGCCGATCATGAGGATGTTCTTGGGCGCGATGTCCTCCGCCAGCTCGGGCGGAAGCTGCTGCCGGCGCCAGCGGTTGCGCAGCGCGATCGCCACCGCGCGCTTCGCCTGCTTCTGCCCGACGACATACTTGTCGAGCTCGGCGACGATCTGCCGCGGCGTCATGTTCTCGAGCACCGGTCCGCTCAGGACCTCGCCGGGAAGGGGGATGGCCATAAGGTCGCCTACAGCTCCTCGAGGGTGAGTCGGTCGTTGGTGAAGATACAGATCTCGGCAGCGATCTTCATCGCCGCGCGGACGATCTCGCCGGCCCCGAGCTCGGTGTGCCGGAGGAGCGCCCGCGCGGCGGCGAGCGCGAAGTTGGCGCCGGAGCCGATCGCCAGGATGCCGTCCTCCTCGTCCGGCTGCAGCAGCTCGCCGCCGCCGGAGACGAAGAAGCTCTTGTCCACGTCGCTGACGATCATCACCGCCTGGAGCTGGCGGAGAGCGCGGTCGGTGCGCCACTCCTTGGCCAGCTCGACGACCGAGCGCTCGAGGTTGCCGCCGAACTCCTCGAGCTTGGCCTCCAGGCGGGTGAAGAGGGCGAGCGCGTCGGCGCCGCCGCCGGCGAAGCCGACCAGCACCTTGCCCTTCCCCGCCCGCCGCACCTTCTTCGCCCCCTCCTTGACGACGGTGGCGTTGTTCATCGTCACCTGTCCGTCGCTCCCCACGGCGACCTTGCCGCCGCGGCGCACGAGGAGCACGGTCGTCGAGGAGAAGGTATCCATGGGGAGGCGATTGTAGCAGGGGATTTACAGCGCCTTCGCCAGGGCGGCGAGGAAGCCCTCCGGATCGTCCGGGGTGACGATCAGACGGGTCTCCCCGAGGTCGACGAGGACGGCTTTCGCGAGGTCGCTGGCGTAGAGGTCGAACTCGCCCAGGAGCCGGGTGTCGAAGCCGCCGGTCCCGGCGGCCACCCCGCCGCTCGTCACCAGGCGTTCGAGGTGGGAGATCTCCTCCGTCGTGAGCCGCCGGGCCTGGCCGCCAGCGGCCGGGAAGCGCTCGCGGCGGCGCCGCATCTGCACGGTGAGCTGGCCGGCGTCGACCTCCAGCCAGAGGGGATCGAGATCGCCGCTCATGCGCCAGGCCGTCCACGGCACCAGGGCGACCAGGAGGGCGATGACGCCCGGCCAGCGCCGCCCTCCCCAGAGGGTCGCCGCCGCCACCAGCACCATCAGCAGGGAGAGGCCGAGGAGCAGCAGGCGCAGGCGCCGGCGTCCCCGCCCCACCGCCCCGCCCGGGGTGCAGGGGAACCGGTTCGGCAGCGCGCTCACCCTCGCCGCCCGCCCTCTCCGCTCCCGCCTGCGCTCCGGGCCCGCGGATGGGCGCCGCGGTAGACCGCCAGCAGGCGCTCCACCTCCAGATGGGTGTACTTCTGGGTCGTCGAGAGCGAGCTGTGGCCCATGAGCTCCTGGATGGCACGCAGGTCGGCGCCGTTCTCCAGGAGATGGGTGGCGAAGGTATGGCGCAGGGTGTGGGGATGGACGCCGGCGGCGAGCGCCGCCGACTCGACGTAGCGGTCGAGGGTCCGCCGCACCGAACGGTCGGTGAGCCGTCCGCCGGAGCGGTTGAGGAAGATCGGCTCGCGATCGGCACGCTCGAAGCGGTCGGCGCGATCGGAGCCAGGAACACGATTGGAGCCAAGGCGGACGCCGTCCCAGGCCTGCAGCCAGGCCTGGAGAGCATCGGCCGCCGGCCGGCCGAAGGGGACCATGCGCTCCTTGCCCCCCTTGCCCATCACCCGCAGCACGCGGGCGGGGAGGTCGACGTCCCGCCAGTCGAGCGCCACCAGCTCGCCCACCCGCAGGCCGCTGGCGTAGAGGAGCTCGAGGATCGCGCGGTCGCGGAGCGTCAGCGGTTCGTCGCCCGCCGGCGCCTCCACGAGGTTCTCGATCTCGCCGGGGCGCAGGTGGCGGGGGAGGATCTGCGGGTATTTCGGCGTGCGCACGCCCTGGGCGGGGTTGGCCGTCAGGATCCCCTCCAGGCAGGCGAAGCGGAAGAGACTGCGGATGGCCGACAGCGCCCGTCCCTGGCTGCGCCCGCCCACCTTCCGGCGGGTCATCTCCGCCAGGTAGGAGCGCACCGCCAGGGCATCCACATCCGCCGGCAGGACGTCCTCGGGGTCGCGCCCCAGGAAGTCGCGCCCCAGGAAGTCGTGGAAGCGCAGGAGGTCGCCCTCGTAGGCCCGCACCGTGTGGGCGGAGGAGTTGCGCTCCTCCCGCAGGTGCTCGAGGAAGCGGTGGATGAGCCGCCGGAGGTTCACTCGCGGGCCATGACTGCGATGGGCGCGGCGCTCGTGGTCTCGACGCCGTGGACTGCCGCCCAGGCGGCGAGGTCGGCCCGCGCCCGCTCCACGTAGGCGGCGCGGCGGTCGCCTTTCCGCAGCTTCTCGGGCAGCTCCGCGAACAGCCCGTAGTTGACGTTCGCCGGCTGGAAGCGGGCGGGGTCGGACTCCGTGAGGTGACGGGCCAGGGCTCCCAGCGCGGTGGTGGCGGGGAAGGGCTCCGGGTCGGCGCCGCTGCGTTCCAGCGCCAGGTAGAGGCCGATGGCGAGGCCGGTGGCCGCCGACTCGAGATAGCCCTCGACGCCGGTGATCTGGCCGGCCAGCCGCACCCGCGGCGCGCTCTTCACCCGGTAGAGCTTGTCGAGGTGGACGGGGGCGTTGATGAAGGTGTTGCGGTGGATCTGGCCGAAGCGGACGAAGCTCGCCCGCTCGAGGCCGGGGATCATGCGCAGCACCCGCTCCTGCTCGCCCCACTTCATCCGCGACTGGAAGCCCACCAGGTTGAAGTGGCTCTTCGCCAAATTCTCCTGCCGCAGCTGGACGACCGCCCAGGGCCGCCGGCCGTCGGGCGCCCGCAGGCCGACCGGCTTCATCGGCCCGTAGCGCAGGGTGTCGACGCCGCGCCGCGCCAGCTCCTCGATGGGCAGGCAGCCCTCGAAGAAGACTGCTTTCTCGAACTCGTGCGGCACCACCACCTCGGCGGCGGCGAGGGCGGCGTGGAAAGCCTCGTACTGCTCGCGGTCCATGGGGGCGTTGAGGTAGTCGTCGCCCTCGCCCTTGCCGTAGCGCGACTGCCAGAACAGCTTCGAGAGGTCGAGGCTCTCGGCGTCGACGATGGGGGCGATGGCGTCGTAGAAGTAGAGGTAC
>DATNKQ010000171.1:0-6912 GCA_035603315.1 Thermoanaerobaculia bacterium | reverse complement strand
GGCGGCGGCCGAAACCAGCGGGACGAAGACGAAGAACAGCCAGCGCTGCCACGACTTCAGGTGGAAATCGTGCGCCAGGTCGAGGAAGTAGAAAGCCGCCAGGAGCGTCGAGATCCCCAGGCTCCCCATCCCGAAGATGGTGCGGGTCTCGGCTCCGCGGTGCGTCAGGCCGAACGTCCACCAGCCGTAGAAGAGGAAGAGGAAGGGGGCCGAGAGCGCGAGGGGCAGGGCGAGGAGCGAGGCGACGGCGGCGTCCTCCTCCTCGTCGCTGGCCGTCCCCCGCGGCCGGAGCATCAGACCCGTCCGCGGCAGGATGGCCGCCAGCGGCAGGGCGGCGGCCATCGGCAACACGAGGCCGGAGAGCTGGGCGACCCAGCGCCACTGGCCGAAGCCGTAGCCGATGCCGATGACCGCCTGGCGGTAGAGGTGATAGCCGTCGCGCACGAAGTCGGCGCTCAATCCGGGAGGAGAGAGGTCACGGAAGCTGGCGAGGAATTCGCCGAAGCAGTTGGCCGGCGGCAGATTTCGCGTCTGGTAGGTGGAGTCCAGAGCCTCGGCGTAGGCGGTGAAGAGGGCCGGCGGCACCTCGTCCGCGGTCGGCCACCAGACCTCCCAGGCCTGGCCCTCGCGGGTACTGTCGCGGAGGAGGACCCGGCGCGCCACCGAGGCGTCGATCGACCCCTCGCCTCCCTGATGGGTGAACTTGGCGCGCGAACGAGTCCCCTGGTGCCACTGGACGTCGTTGACGTAGGGGTGCGAGACGACGTCGCCGGCGACGTGACAGAGGTGGCCGAGGACGTAGGCCTGCACCGCTCGGAGGGCGCGCGGGTCGTCGCCCAGCGCCGTCTTCGCCCGCTGGTAGAGCTCGAAGGCGAAGTCGGTGGTGCGGGCGACGACGGGCTCGCGGTTGCCGTCCGGCGAGCCCTTGTGGGAGAGGTCGAAGATCCAGTCCTGGCCGGCCGCCAGGAACGCCGAGAAGGCCGTGATGTCCGGCCCCATCGAGCCCATCACCGCGAAGGTGTTGACGTCGCCGAAGCGGCGCCGCAGGGGATCGCCCGCCGCGAGGGAAGGCGTGGGCGGGCCGCTCATCATGGCGAAGGCGCGAGTAGCGAGGAAGAGCAGCCGGTGCTCGAGGTCGCTGAGGGCGCGGCCGCCGCTCAGACGGCCCTGGAGGACGTCGCGGACCTGGCGGATGCGCTCGCGCGCCAGGAGCATGATCGACTTGTGGGTGAGGGCTGCCGGCATCTCCGGTTCCTAGAAGCCGCCGCCGACGCTGACGCTTGCTCCGACGTCGCCGCCGCCGATGGCCCCGGCGATCGCCCCGGCGGCTCCTGCCGCCGCGCCGAGCGCGCCGCCGCCGTCGCCGCTGGGCAGCGACTGCTGGAGGCGCTCGAACGCCGCCACCGTGCGGGTCAGCCCGCCGTCGACTTGGGCGGCCATGGCGTCGAGCTGGTCGAAGACGGGGTTGAGCAGGCCGTCGATGTTCAGCTTGCCGAGCTCGGTCAGGATGTGGTCGTAGATCTCCAGCGGCGAGGCGAGGATCTCCTCGGCCTTGAGCTTGCCGAGGATGCGCTCGATGGTGTCGCGCAGGGCGTCGACGATGGCCTGCAGCTCCTTCAGCGGGTCGAACGCCGCCACCTCCGCCTTGAGGGCGTCGAAGGAGGCGAGCGGCGCGGCGAGGAGCGCGCTCGGCTGCAGGCTGGCGATCTGCTGGCGGGCCTCGTTGAAGATGCCGTCGACCGCCTGCTTGAGCGGCCCGAGGTCGATCTCCGCGACCAGCCGCTGGAGCTCGGCGATGCCGGCCTCGATGGGCGTCACCACCGCCGAGATCAGGGCGTCGACGCGATCCTTGAGGGCGGTGAAGATGGGGAGGACGATGGTGGTCAGGCGCTCCGGGGTGGCGACCGCCAGGAGGTTGCGCAGCGCCGGCGCCAGGCCGTTCTCCAGGCCGGGGAGGCCGAGGCGGGCGGCCAGCGAGCGCAGCAGGTCGCCGATCGCCTGCAGGGGGGCGAAGGCAGCCCGCAGGCGGACGATGACGGCGTCGACCTCCGAGAGGCCGATGCGGCGCAGCGTTTCGCCGAGGGCGGCCGAGCGGGTGATGGCCGCCAGATAGGCGTCGCGGTTGGCGGTCAGCGGACCGAGGGTCGCCGCGACGTCGATCCCGCCGCTCGTCGCCTGGAGCTGGACGCGGGCTGGCGAGCCCTCGGGGAGCGCTGCGATGGCGGCGGTGAGAGATTGGGACCGCGTCGAGAGGCTCGCGGAGATCGCCACGAGGTCGAGCCCCGCCACCGCGTCGCGGGTCCTGGCGACGGCGTCGGCGATGCGCCCCGAGCGGGCGATCAGGTCCGAGGTGCCGCCGCCGCTCCCCAGCCAGCCGGCCACCACATCGAAGGTCCACGGGTAGACGCGCAGGCCGCTGCCCGAGAGGAAGGCGGCGAAGAGGCTGCCGAAGCCGCCCAGCAGCGAGAGGTCCGGGAGGCGGTCGAGGAGGCCGCTCGCCTCCGCCAGCGCCTCCTTGAGCTTGGGCTCCAGGGCGACGGGGTCGAAGCGCTCGAGGAGGGCGTTGGCCTGGGCGACCATGGAGTCGACGGCCGGCTTCCACTCGTCGAGGTGGATCGCGGCCACCACCTTGTCGCGGGCGGCCTTGACCCTGGCGTCCAGGGGGGCGATGAGCTGGTCGGGCGAGAGCTCGTCGACCGCCGCCAGGATCTTCGCGAAGACGTCGTCGACGGGCTTGAGCTCCTGGCGCAGGTCGAAGCCGGCGACCGTCGCCTTCACCTTGTCGATCGCCTCCTTGACCGGCGCCAGCGTCAGCTTGGGCGACAGGTCGTGGATCTTCGCCACCACGTCGGCGAGCTTCTCGTCGATCTGGGCGACGAGGGCGTGGGGGTCGTGCTCCTTGATGGCGGCGAGGAGCTCCTGGTAGCTCTTCTGGAGATCGGCGATGGCGGGCTCGATCTCTGCCCGCAGCTGGAACTTGCCGTCCTTGATCTCCAGGAGCTGCTCGATGTCGATCTGCACGGCGCCGGCGTCGGCGTCCTTGATCGGCTGCACGGCGGTCTCGACGTCCGCCTTCATGGAGTCGGGGAGGAGAGCGAAGGGCACCGCCGAGATGACGTCCGCGGCGGTGCCGACGGCGGCGACGGCGGTGTCGAAGTAGGGTCCCATCTGGGCCTTGGCGAGGACGTCGGCGAAGGCCTGGATGTTGGTCGCCACGGCGCCCACCACCTGGTCGACGTGGACGGCGTCGACGACCGTCTTCGCCTCGCCGAAGAGCTTCTCGACGTCGGCCTTGAAGCCGTCCACCACCTGCTCGATGCCCTTGAGAGCATCCGTCGTGGCGCCGACGGCGTCGTGGAGGGCGGTCTCGATGCCGGCGATCAATTTGGTGATGGCGTCGAGGACGGCGGCGACCGGCTGGAGGACGGCGCGGATGGCGCCGGCGATGGCGTCGAAGGGGAGCGCCGCCACCGCCTGGCGCACGCGATCCAGGGCGCCGCGGATGGCGGCGGTCACCTGGTCGAGGACGTCGGCCAGCTGTTTGATGACGCCGGTCAAGCCGGAGATCCCGGCGGCCAGCGGAGCGGCGATGGCGGCGGCGTCGAAGGCGCGGATCTTGGCCGCGAAGTCCTCGACCTTCCCCTCCAAGGCGGCGAGGAGGCCGGGGAGGTCGAACGACGGCAGGCCGGAGAGGTCGATCGCCGTCAGCGGCGTCAGGAGGTCGGCGACGGATTTCGCCGTCCGCGCGATGGGATCGACGTCGGCGGCGCGGACCATGGCGGTGGCGGTCCCGAGCTCGGCCTGCACGCGGTCGACGTCGAGGTAGACGAGGGTGGCCTCGCCGAAGCCGAGGGCGGTCGAGAGGAGGTCGCGGAGCTCGGAAAGCCGCGCGCCGCAGGCGGCGACCGCCGTCGTCGCGGCGTCGACCGCCGGCGGCTGGCCGGGGTCCAGGGAACTGATGTCGGCAGCGGCGAGGTCGCAGGCGGCGAGCGCGGCGTCGACCGCCGGCTGGACGGCGGCGGGATCGAGCTGGCCGGCCATCACCGCGGTCAGCCGGTCGGCCTCGGAGAGGACCGACTCCAGGGCCATGAGCCCGCCCACCGCCTTGACCGCGCCGTCGAGCGCCGGCAGGAGGTTGGGGAAGGAGAGCAGGCCGGCCGGCAGGTCGACGCCGCCGGCGCGCGTCAAGGAGCCCAGGAGGTCGACGAGCACCCGCCCCTCGGGCGCCTTGGCGAGGACGTCGGCGACGCGCAGGAGGACGGCCACGAAGCCGCCGTCGCCGGCGCCCGAGAGCTCGGTCGAGAGCTTGTCGGCGAGGGTGCGGATCTGGGCGGCGAGGTCGCCCGCCGTCACCTGCTCGACGAGGGCCAGGCCGCTGGCGAGCGGGCCGAGGACGTCGCCCGCCCCCGGCAGCGAGGCGAGGAGGGGAGCGGCGCGCTCGGCCACCTGGACCACGGCGGCGCCGACGCCCGAGGTGTCGACCTGCCCGGCGCCCGAGGTGGCGCCGGAGATGGCGGCGCCGTCGGCCGGCGGCGCGATAGACGCCAGCTTGGCGGCCGGTCCGCCGATGTCCGCGAGCAGCTTGGTGACGAGCTGCCCGGCGTCGAGCTTGGCGGTCAGGTCGGTCTTCAGAGCCACGGCTCACCCGCTGTCGGTACGGTCTCGCGCTCCATCGGCACCATCGCGCCCCCTCCGTCACGCCAACAGGCGTCGCGGCGGTCCGGAGCGTTACAGGCGCGAAAGAGCCCCGGCGGCGGTGGGTTCGACCGCCGCCGGGGAGGGGAGGGAAAGCGGGAGGATCAGAGCAGGCCGAAGGGGCGCTGCTGGACGATCGGTGCCGGAGCCTGCGGGCTCTTCACGGCCGAGCGCTGGCCGGGACGGAGGTGGTGGAGGGGGGTGATCTCGTTGTGGAGGAACTTCGGCTGCTGACGCGCCTGCGTCGCCTGCTCGAAGGCGAAGGCGAGCTTCAGGAGAAGCCCCTCGCTCCAGGCGCGGCCGAAGAAGGTGATGCCGACGGGAAGGCCGAGCTGGAAGCCGCCCACGACGACGACGGCCGGGTATCCCGCCATCGCCGCCGGCGACGAGCTGGCGCCCAGGAAGTGGTCGCCGTTGACGACGTCGGTGGCCCACGACGGGGAGCCCGTGGGCGCCACCAGGGCGTCCAGGTCGAGCTGGTTCATCACCGCGTCGATCCCCTGGTCGCGCGACAGCAGGTGGCTCATGGCGAGGGCGTCGGCGTACTGCTGGGCGGTGAAGGGGTCGGAGTCCGCGAGCTCGAAGATCTCCTGGGCGAAGAACGGCATCTCCTTGGCGGCCAGGGCACGGTTGCCGGCGATGAGGTCGGCGAGGGTGTGGTAGGGAGTTCCCGTCCGCGCCGCCAGGTAGGCGTTCAGGTCCTGCTTGAACTCGAAGAGGAGGACGGTGAGCTCCGAGGGGTCGGTGGCGATCTTCTGCGCGGTGGGGATGTCGGCCGGGTCGATCAGCACGGCGCCGGCGTCCTTCATCGCCAGCAGGGCCTCCTCGTAGACGGCGTCGGTCTTCGGGCTGTAGCCGGTATAGACCTGGCGGGTGACGCCGATGCGCGCGCCCTGCAGCCCCTTGGGATCGAGGAACTGGGTGTAGTCGGTCGAGAACTTGCCGACGCTCGCCGCCGTGGCGGGGTCGCGGGGATCGACGCCGACGAGGGCGGAGAGCACCGCGGCGGCGTCGGCGACCGTGCGGGTGTGGGGGCCGACGACGTCCTGGCTGTGGGCGATGGGGATGACGCCGGCGCGGCTGGTCAGCCCGAGAGTCGGCTTGACGCCGACGACGCCGTTGGTCGAGGCCGGGCAGACGATCGAGCCGTCGGTCTCGCTGCCCAGCGAGACGGCGGTGAAGTTGGCGGAGACGGCGGCGGCCGAGCCCGAGCTCGAGCCGCAGGGGTTGAAGTCGAGGAAGTAGGGATTGTTGGTCTGGCCGCCGCGGCCGCACCAGCCGCTGCTCGAGAAGAAGGAGCGGAAGTTGGCCCACTCGGAGAGGTTGCTCTTGCCGAGGATGACCGCGCCGGCGGCGCGCAGGCGGGCGGCGACGGTGGCGTCCTGCGCCGGCGTCGAGCCCAGGAGCAGGAGCGAGCCGGCCGTCGTCTGCATCTTGTCGTGGGTGTCGATGTTGTCCTTGAGGAGGACGGGGATGCCGTGCAGCGGCCCCCGCGGGCCCTTGGTCCGGCGCTCGGTGTCGAGCTGCATGGCGATGGCGCGGGCGTCGGGGTTGATCTCGAGGACCGTGTTCACCTGCGGTCCGCGGCGGTCGAGGGCGTTGATGCGCTCCAGATAGAACTCGACGAGGTCGATCGAGCGCAGGTGCCGCGCGGCCATCGCCGCCTGGAGCTCGGCGATGGTGGCCTCGTTGTGCTCGCTCGGCCCCGAGTCCGCCGCGGGGACGGCGGACTCCGCGCGCGCCTCGGGGGAGCCCCAGAGGCTCCCCGCTCCCGTCATCCCCGCCATCGAGGCGCCGGCGCCGGCGAGCGCGCCCAGGCGGAAGAGCGCGCGGCGGCTGACCCCGCGGGCGGACGTCCCCCCTTCCTCGGGGAGCGTTTCCTCCCCAGTCAAGGCTTCCGGGTCGATGGCATGGCGATTCTCTGCGGACAAACGATCTGCCGACATGACCTACCTCCTTCTGCGGCGGTGAGCGTGATCCGGTGTCGTCATCGCGACATGGGCGAAGTGAAAAACGCAACCCTTTGTGATGCAGGGATGATGCCGCCCCCCGCTCAATCTGCCAGCACCTCCGCCATCGACGCTGCGGTGAGCAGCCGCTCGGCCCAGAGGAGGAGGCGCTCGGGGCCGGCGGCGGCGAGCTGCGCGCGGTCGCGGGCGTCGAGCGGCCCGAACTTCTGGTCGAGCTGGCGGGCGAGCAGCTCGGCCGCCCCCTCCC
>DATNKQ010000164.1:0-10352 GCA_035603315.1 Thermoanaerobaculia bacterium | reverse complement strand
GGTCGTTCGACCAGGGGGTGAGCTGGTTTTCGCGGCTGTTGACCGACCAAGTGTAGCCGCTGCCGGACTCGGAGACCTGAAATCCGAAGCCGGAGTTGGCGATGACGTTGATCCAGGGGGCCGGCGTCCACTGTCCCTCTCCGAGGATCGTCACGTACTCGCACCCCGCGGCAGCGAAGCCTCCCAGGCCGTTCCAGAACTCGAGCTGAGGCCGCGGCGGCGGGAGGTCGGCGGACGAGGGGGCGGACGCCCGGCCCGCCGCGCGGCGCGCGCCGGCGGCGGCCGGACCGCGCTTCTCCTCCGGCCGGTCGCGCCGCACGATCTGCTCGGAGAGGGTGCCGTTGCGAGCTGCGAGCACCACCCGCGCGGCAGCCAAGAGGGCGCTTTGAGTCTCCGCCGCCACCCCGTCGGCGCGGAGGAGGAAGACGTTGCCGTTGGCGTGCGCCTCCTGATCGCCGTTGTGCGGACGCGGCAGGTGGGTGCGGAGCAGCGCCTCCAGGGCGCCTTGCAGGTCCTGCGCGTAGGAGCGCGCCTTCTCGTTCAGGATCACCAGGTCGACGGCCAGGAGCTTGACGCGAAAGTACTCGTGGGCCTTCAAGAGCTGGCGGACGATGCCCAGGTCGTCGGCCTCGTCGATGCGGACGAGGAGGATCGGCAGGTCGCCGGAGATGCCGTGCGCCCACAGGGCCGGCGGCCCGACGGCGTTGCGCTGCAGCACCTCGGCCGGCGCCCGCAACGAAGGGTCCGAGAAGAGGAGGCGGCTGGCCAGGCGCTGGAAGAGGTTGGCCTCGTCCGGTTGGATACCCAGGTGGCGCAGCTGCACCTGGGCTTGCGCCCAGGCCATGGTCACCGCGCGCTCGAACGCCGCCGGATCGCGATACTTGTCGGCGAGGTCGAGCGCCGCCTCACGCGACGGCGCCACCAGGGTCGAGAAGGTCACGTGCGCGGTGGTGCCGGGGTCGAGGCGGAGCCGGCGCCGCAGGCTGAAGATGGGATCGAGCACCGCGCCGACGGTGTTCGACAGCGGGCTGCCGTCGATCACCGACATCGGCGTCCGCACGCCGCGTCCGCGGCCGAGGAAGCGCATGCGGTCGGTCTCGAACTGCGCGGCGCCGACGGTCTCCCCGGAGACGGCGACGACGTGCGCCGCCCACAGCCGCGCCTCGCCCTCCGCTCGGGGCCGGCGCGAGGCGAGAAGCGCGCCGAGCTGTGGGATCCACTCGGTGGCGACGAAGAGGTTCGAGAAGACGGGATGGGCGAGGTCGGCGGCGGGCGGGGCAAGCACGACCTCGGCGTAGGAGGTGAGCTCGATCTCCCGCACCCGCAGGCCGTGGTTGGTGAGCGACACCCGCCGGACCTCGGCGTCGTCCTCGGGCGACACCACCACCTCGAGGCGGCTGCCGATGGTGCGATCGCGCCGGGAGATCTCCGCCCGGTCCTCGGAGAAGACGACCTCGTAGCGGTCGGGCTCGACGCCGCTCGCCTGGAAGCCCGCCGACCATACCTCGCCGCTCTCGGCGTCGCGAAAGAAGACGAAAGTCCCCCAGCAGTCGCGGGTGGCGTCCTCCCGATAGCGGGTGACTGCCACGTCGCGCAGGCGGCTGTAGCCCGATCCGGCGGCGGTGAGCATGACGGCATAGCGGCCGTTGCTCAGCAGGTGGCTGCGGGGGATGGGGTCGTGGGGTGAGTGGTAGCGGCGGATGACCGGCGGCGCCATGCCGACGTGCTGCGCCGCCGCCTTCACCTCCTCGGCGCGCGGCCGGGCGACGGCGACGTCGCGCGGCGTCCGCTCCTGCAGCAGCAGCTCGGTCGCCTTGACGATCGGCGCGGCGTGGAAGCGCGCCGGCATGGCGCCGTCGCGGCCGACGTCCAGGGTGTTGGCGAGAGCGACGAGCGCCATCCCTTGATGGTGCGCCATGTAGGCGCGGACGACGGCCCGCTCCTCATGGTCGGGCAGGCGCGTCACCGTGTAGTCGACAGCCTCGTAGAAGCCGTAGCTGCCGCGGGCGCCGGCGCGCTCCAGGCGCGCGAAGTTGCGCACCGCCGCCCGCGGCTCGAGCATCGCCGCCAGCGCCGTCGCGTAGGGCGCCACCACCACGTCCTCGGAGAGCCCGCGCTTCAGGCCGAGGCCGGGGACGCCGAAGTTGGAATACTGGTAGGTGCGCTCGAGGTCGCGGGCGTTGAACGCCGACTCCGAGACTCCCCACGGCACGCCGCGCTCGCCGCCGTACTGGATCTGGCGCCGCACCACCAGGCGGCAGGTCTGACCGAGCAGGCTGTTCGCCGGCGAGCGCATCACCAGGGCCGGCATCAGGTACTCGAACATCGAGCCCGACCAGGAGATGAGGGCCGAGCCGCGGCTCACCGGCGTCAGGGCACGGCCGAGATGGAACCAGTGCTCCACCGGCACGTCCCCCTTGGCGATGGCGACGAAGCTCGCCAGGCGGGCCTCGGAGGCAAGAAGGTCGTAGTAGCTGTCGTCGAGCGCCCGCTCGCCGTCCCGGTAGCCGATGGCGAACAGCTTGCGGGCCGGGTCGTAGAGGAAATCGAACTCCATGGCGGTGAACTGCTCGAAGGCGACCCGCGCCAGCTCGCCCAGGCGGCGTCCCAGCTCGGCGGAGGCGGAGAGGCTTCCCGCGCCGACCGCGCCCAGGTCGCGCCGGTGGCTGGCGACGCAGGCCGCCGCGAGCTCCGCCCAGGCGAGCGCCTCTCCCCATGCCGCGGCGTCGGCGCCGGACCGCTGCTCGCCGGCCAGCGCCCGCGCCACGTCGACCGCCGAGTGGAGTTCGCGGCCGAGGAGATCGAGGCACTCGGCCCATTCTTCCGGCGTTGACGGTGTCGCCTCGAGGGCGGCGGAAACGGTCTCCAGCGCTTCGTCGAGCTGCCGCCGGGTGACCGTCTGGGTGCGGCCGGCGGCGGCCGGCGCCGACTGGCGAAGGAGGGCCACGGCGTCGCTCACCCCGGCGAGCGCCTGGGCATCCAGGAGCGGGCGGCCGGCGAGCTGGCGGCAGGCCTCCACCAGCGCCAGGAGGTGTCCGGCCAGGTTGCCGCTGTCGACCGTCGAGACATAGCGAGGCTCGAGCGGGCGGAGGTCGCGGGTGTCGTACCAGTTGTAGAAATGGCCGCGGAAGCGCTGCAGCTCGCCCATCGTCCCCAGGGTCGATTCCAGCCGCTCGATGGCGTCCAGGGTCCCCAGCCAGCCGAGGTCGCGGGCGGAGACCACCGCCAGGAGATAGAGGCCGAGATTAGTGGGCGAGGTGCGATGGGCGACGACCGGCTGCGGCTCTTCCTGCAGGTTGTCGGGGGGCAGCGCATGGTCCTCCGCCCCGACGAAAGACTCGAAGAAGCGCCAGGTCCGGCGGGCGACGAGACGCAGCGTCCGCGCCTCCTCGGGGGTGAGCGGGGCGGCCTCCACGGCGGCCGGCGGCAGGCTGATCCAGCGCGCCACCGCCGGCGCCGCCGCCCACAGGAGCAGGAGCGGCGCCGACCAGGCCCAGGAGCCGTGCGCCACCGCCACGACGGCGGCGGCGATGGCGGCGAACGTCACCCCGCCGTCCATCCGCCGGTAGAAGGTCCCGAGCTCGAGGCCGAGCCCGGCTTTCGCCTGCGCCGCCGTCACCCACTGCAGTAGCCGGCGACGCACCGCCAGCCGGTAGAGGGTGCGCAGGATGGCGTCGGCCATCAGCCAGGCCTGATGGGAGAGGAAGACGATCGCCAGGCCCACCCGTGAGGCGCCGAGACCGAGGTCGGAGGCGACGGCGAGAAGATGGCTCCGCTTCGAGATGCCGCGCCGGACCGGCAGCACGCCGCCCAGGAAGTGGAAGATCGTCGGCAGCGACATCGTCAGCGCCACGAAGCCCGTCCATACCTCCGGCGAGGCGGCGGGAAGCGTCCAGCCGGCGAGGAGGGTGAGGAAGGCGGCCGGCGCCGTCAGCGACCGCCGCAGGTTGTCGAGCATCTTGAAGCGGCCGATGATCGGGATGGGCGTCCGCCCTTGGGCGCCCCGCGGCGCTGGACCGCGTCCGAGGATCCAGGGCAGGAGCTGCCAGTCGCCCCGCGCCCAGCGATGCTGGCGGGCGGCGGCGACCTCGAAGTGGGAGGGGAACTCCTCGAACAGCTCGACGTCGGTGACCAGGCCAGCGCGGGCGAAGATCCCCTCGAAGAGATCGTGGCTCAGGAGCGCGCCGTCCGGCACTCTGCCGTCGAGCGCGGCGCTGAAGGCGTCGACGTCGTAGATCCCCTTGCCGGTGAAGGAGCCTTCGCCGAAGAGGTCCTGGTAGACGTCCGAGACCGCGGCGGCATAAGGATCGATCCCGGCCGGCCCCGAGAAGATGCGCTGGAAGAGCGAGCCGTCCCGCTCGCCGGGCAGGGTGGGGGTGATCCGCGGCTGCAGCACGCCGTACCCCTCGACGACGCGGCCGAGCCGGGCGTCGAGCTGCGGCCGGTTCAAGGGGTGCGCCAGGGTGCCGATCAGCCGCCGGGCGGCCTCCCGCGGCAGCCGCGTGTCGGCGTCGAGAGTGAGGACGTAGCGGACCTCCCGCGGCGGCTGGAGGTTGTTTCCGTCCGGGCCTCCGGCGGCGCGGAGAAAGGTCGTCCCGGCGGCGCCCCGGAGCAGCCGGTTGAGCTCCTCGAGCTTGCCGCGCTTGCGCTCCCAACCGAGCCAGCAGCGCTCGCTTTCGGCCCATACCCGGCGGCGGTGGAAGAGCAGGAAGCGCGGATCGCCGACGGGCGCCGGCCCGTGCCGCTCGTTGAGCCGCACGATGCCGGCGGTGGCGGCCGCCAACAGCTCCTCGTCGCCCGGCATCGATTCGGCCGGCGCGTCGGTCCAGTCGGAGAGGAGGGCGAAGCGCAGCTCGCCTTCCGGGTTGGCCAGAAAGTGGACCTCTAGACGGTCGACCTGCTCCTCGATTTCCGCCGCCGTCGTCAGCAGGGTCGGCATGACGACCAGAGTCCGCAGCTCGGGCGGCACGCCCTCGCGGAGCGACAGCCGCGGCAGCCGCCGGGGCTGCCACAGCTTCATCACCCACGAGTTGAGGAGCTGAACCGCCAGGTCGGAAGCGGGGACGAGCGCCGCCAGGCCGAGCCCCAGGAGGGTCCATGTCGGCACTCCGCGGGCCCTCTCGAGCCACAGCGGGAGGGCCAGGACGAGCCCGCTGCCGACGGCGATCGTTCCCAGGTAGCCGGGCGTCGCCCGTGCCATGAAGGCGCGCTTCAGGCGATGGCCCGCGGTCAGTCGGACCTTAAGCTCCCGCTCGAAGGCGTACGCTCCCTCGGCGATGAGGTAGAAGCCGGGATCTGCCCGCCGGTCGCCGCTAGGGTCCGCCCCACCCTCGCCCGCGAGCTCGGCCGCCGCAGCGGCGGCGCGGGCGACGGCCCGCCGCGCCACCTCGACCTCGGGGAGGAGAGAGCCCCGCGCCAGCGCTTCCACCGCGTGCCGGTAGCGGTCGCGCGCCGCGAACTCCATGGCGGGGAACCCCGGATGGGCCGACAGCGCCTCGTCCACCAGGCTGACGCTCTCGACGAAGGCTGCCCAATCGAAGGCCGTGATCACCCGCATGCTGGTGATCACGTTGCGCACGGTGGCGTTCATCGCCGCCTGCCGCTGGTACTCGATGGCGACGATGTCGTCGGCCGTCGTCCCCTGCCCCGACAACCGTCGATCGAGCCAGGAGAGGGCGGGGGTAACCTCCGGGTCGCGATCGCGCAACCGACCCAGGAGGACCACCGCGAAGGCGATGTCGAGCGGTCCTTCCTCGTGGCGCTTCAGGAGCGCCTTGGGATCCGCCGGCGGCTGGCCTTCGAGCAGGCTGTCGGCCAGCCGCTCGGCCTGCTCGCGGGCGGCGCGCCCGCGCACGATCCTCTCCGCCAGGCGCCGCAGGTTCTCGACCAGCCAGACGCGCAGCGAGATCGCCACCGCCCACAACTCGCCCAGGGTGAGCGGCTGCCGGCTCTGGTAAGCGCGCACGAATCGCCTGAGCGTCTCCTCGTCGAAGCGGCTGTCGGTGTGAGCCACGAAGTCGTGGGCGAGGGCGTAGACCCGGGGGTAGCCGGCGAAGGGACCTTCCGCCAGCTTCGGCAGCTGGCGGTAGAAGCCCGCCGGCAGGTCCTCGCGGATTTCGCGCACCTGCTCCTCGACGAGATGGAAGTTGTCGACCAGCCACTCGGCAGCGGGGGTGAGCGCCCGCTCATCGCGGATCGCGGCGGCGATCGCCCGGTAGGACTCCAGGAGGACGCGGCCGTTCTCCCACACCCGCGGCGACAGCCGTGGGTCCGACCGCCGTCCGGGCCGCATCCGCTGCGCCGCGGCGAGGCCTAAAGCGTGCTGCTCCAGGCGCTCGACCCCCCAGAGCTCCTCCCGGATGGGCTCTGGAAGATCGACGAAGGATGGGGGTGAGGGCTGAGCGCTATTCACGAAGGACAGTAGACCACGCCAAGGGACCGACCGGCCGGTGCCGAAGGGCAATGCAAGAGGAGGACCAGCGCCCACCCGTAACGATTCACTCTCGTCCGGCGCCAACTAAGTTCACAAACAACAAAAGGAGAAAGAAATGAGATTCTTCAGGTACACGGCAGCGATCGCCGGGTTAGCGCTCCTCATGGGAACCGTTGGGCTGGCAGGAGAAGCTCGTGCGCAGCCCAAGCCCAACGTGTTCGACGGCGGCAACAGGTGGTTCATCACAGCGTACGACGACTGTTCCCCGATCCACCAACAGTGGGCGACGCAAGGGATCTGCTTCCTCCCCTACTCACACTGCTCTACGGGCATTGAGGGAGTCTGGTACTCCACGACGTATCCCGGCTGGAGTGGCCGCTACATGCAGGAAGGTGATCGCGTTCTGATGCACGGCAACTGGGGGAAATTTATCGGCAGCGACGGCATGGTCATCGACCTCTTCGCGGGAAACTCGCCGAACGACGAGGGTGCGGGACAATGGACCGAGTGGTTCAATTCCGGCTCCTTTGGCAATACCGTCGGCTTTCTGAACACTCGCCTTCGGCGCGCCGGCAAGTGCCCAATCCCTCCGAACGTCGACGTCACCAAGATGAGCGAAGCGGAGCTTGGGAAGCTCAGCGCAGATCTCTCGCGCAACGTGAAGCCGCGTTTGCGCAAAGATGGAAAGCCGGCAGCGTCTCCCACCGATCCTCAGCAGGTGCCGCTCCCGGAAGAGCAGCGTCCGTAGTAGACCGGCAGTAGGCTTTTCCTGCCGTCCCCGCCGGCCGGAGGGCCAGCGAGCCCTCCGGCCGGCGTCACGACGCCCGCCCGCTCGCTTACTCGGCCGGCCGGCTCGCGGCCCGCTTCATGCTAGAGTCGATCGAGGCTCGGAGGCGCTGTCTCTCGAACCTCCGTACCGCTTGGATTCCCCACCACTTGTGCAGGCAGGAGGGAGCTCGCCGCAGAGATGACGGTGCCCGCGTTGACATCCCGTTGGACCGCCGCGGACTCGATGGACCTCTACAACATCCGCGGCTGGGGGAACGGCTACTTCTCGGTCAACGGGCGGGGCCATATCTCCGTCCATCCCGGCGGCGCCAGCGCCGCCGCCATCGACCTGAAAGAGCTCGTCGACGAGGTGCGGGAGCGCGGCATCGGCCTGCCGCTCCTCATCCGCTTCTCGGAGATCATCAAGGCGCGGGTAGTGGAGCTCAACGAGGCCTTCTCCCGCGCCATGGCCGAGTACGGCTACAAGGGGGTCTACAAGGGGGTCTACCCCATCAAGGTCAACCAGAACCGCTACCTCGTCGAGCGCCTGGTGCAGTACGGCCGCCCCTACCACTTCGGCCTCGAGGCGGGCTCCAAGCCCGAGCTCTTGGCGGTCATGGCGATGCTCGAGGACGAAGAGGCGCTGATCGTCTGCAACGGCTACAAGGACGAGGAGTACGTGGAGACGGCGCTCTTAGCCGCCAAGCTGGGACGCACTGTCATCCTGGTGGTCGAGAAGCCTTCGGAGCTGCCGCTCATCCGCCAGATCGCCGCCAAGACCGGCGTCCGGCCGCGCCTGGGGATCCGCTCGCGCCTTTCCGCCCGCGGCTCCGGACACTGGGAGGCCTCGGCCGGCGACCGCTCGAAGTTCGGCCTCTCCGGCCGCGACCTGCTGGACGCCGTCGCCTACCTCCGCGAGCACAAGCTCCTCGACACCCTGGAGCTCCTGCACTTTCACCTGGGGAGCCAGATCTCCTCCATCCGCTCGGTCAAGGACGCCCTGCGCGAGGCGGCGCAGGTCTACGTCAACCTGGTCAAGATGGGGGCGCCGCTCTCCTACCTGGACGTCGGCGGCGGGCTGGGCATCGACTACGACGGCTCGCAGACCAACTTCGCCTCGTCCCTCAACTACACGCTCCAGGAGTACGCCAACGACATCGTCTTCGGGGTGATGGAGGTGTGCGACCGCGAGGAGGTGACGCACCCGATCATCGTCTCGGAGTCCGGCCGCGCCACCGTCGCCCATCACGCGGCGCTCATCATCGACGTCCTGGACGTCGCCGAGTTCTCGGTGGGAAAGCTTCCCAAGAAGCCGCCCGAGGGGGCCGAGATCCCTCTCCGCCACCTCTTCGACACCTACCGCGAGGTGTCGCGGAAGAACCTGCTCGAGAGCTACCACGACTCGATCGCCTACCGCGACGAGTGCCTGAGCCTGTTCAACCTGGGCCACCTGTCGCTTGAGAACCGCGGCCTGGCGGAGGACCTCTTCTGGGCCATCTGCCAGAAGATTCTCAAGATCTCGCGCTCGCTCCCCGAGCTGCCGGAGGAGCTCGAGGGTTTGGAGCGCCAGCTTGCCGACACCTACTTCTGCAACTTCTCGGTCTTCCAGTCGCTGCCCGACTCCTGGGCCATCGACCAGCTCTTCCCGGTGCTGCCCATCCACCGGCTGAACGAGGAGCCCGGCAACCGCGCCGTCTTGGCCGACATCACCTGCGACTCGGACGGCAAGATCGATCACTTCATCGATCGCCGCGACGTCAAGAACGTGCTCGAGCTGCACTCCTTCACGGGCGACCCCTACTAT
Organism: Thermoanaerobaculia bacterium; assembly: GCA_035603315.1. GTDB lineage: Bacteria > Acidobacteriota > Thermoanaerobaculia > Multivoradales > UBA5704 > DATNKQ01. The sequence goes on along the minus strand of DATNKQ010000164.1, from coordinate 1,347 downwards.
CTGGGCGTCTTCCTGGTGGGGGCCTACCAGGAGATCCTGGGCGACCTCCACAACCTCTTCGGCGACACCAACACCGTCCACGTGTCGCTCGACGCCGAGGAGGGCTACCTGATCGAGGACGTGGTCTCCGGCGACACCGTGACCGACGTCCTGCGCTACGTGCGCTACAGCCGGAACGACCTGGTGGCCCGCGTGCGCCACGCCGCCGAGCTCGCCCTGCGCGCCAAGCGGATGACCCTCGAGGAGTCGCGACAGCTCCTGCGGCGCTACGAGGAAGGGCTCTCCGGCTACACCTACCTGGAACAGGACTGAGCCATGAAGACCGCCACCCTCCGCCACGTCGACACCCTCATCGCCCGGCTCTCGGACGCCGTCCGTCTGGGCGATCCAGAGGCCATCACCCACCGCATCAAGGACGAGCTGGAGGAGTTCGCCGCCGGCGGCGTGGAGGTGCCCCAGCGCTTCCGCGGCACCCGTCCCGACTCCTACTGCCGCCGTCTCCTCCACCGCGACGCCGAGCTCGACTGGAGCGCCGTCGTCATGACCTGGGGGCCGGGCCAGCACACCGCCCTCCACGACCATGCCGGCATCTGGTGCGTCGAAGGGGTGATCGAGGGGGAGATGGAGGTCACCCGCTTCGAGCTGATGGAGAAAGAGGACGACCTCTGCCGCTTCGAGGAGCGGGGCCACGCCTACGCCGGCGTCGGCTCGGCGGGAGCGCTCATCCCGCCCTACGAGTACCACGTGCTCGGCAATGCCCACCCCGACCGCGTGGCCCTGACGCTGCACGTCTACGGCGGCGAGATGGACCACTGCGGCATCTTCGAGCCGCTGGGCGGCGGCCGCTTCCGCCGCCGCCAGCACGCGCTCGCCTACGACGCCTGACGGACGCCGGATGAGCGCCCCCACAGATCCTCGCCTGCGCGTCCGCCAGGCGGAGCCGCTGAACGCGGGGCCGGAGCTTGCCGCCCTCTGCGAGCGCAGCTTCACCCCGAACGAGCTGTTCTTTATCCGCAGCCACGGCAACGTGCCGGCGGTCGATCCCGAGGCCTACCGTCTGACGGTTGGCGGCCTCGTCGAGGTCCCCCTCACCCTCTCGCTCGCCGACCTCCGCCGCGACTTCGCCCCCGTCCGCCTGGCGGCGACCCTCGAGTGCGCCGGCAACCGCCGCTCGGAGCTCATCGCCCATGCCCCCATCCCCGGCGAGCTCCCCTGGGAAGAGGATGCCATCGGCAACGCCGCCTGGACCGGTGTGCCGCTGGCCCAGGTCCTCGCCGCTGCGCGGTCCCTGCAGGCGGCGCGCCACGCCGCCTTCACCGGCCTCGACGAGACGGAGCGCCACGGCTC